>URVF01000130.1 GCA_900551185.1 uncultured Collinsella sp.
ACGCGTAAGATCGTCGGCAGCGTCAGATGTGTATAAGAGACAGCCATGAGGTTATCGAAGTAAGCTTGGAGCCCGAGGTCGAGGAGTACCCGGTCACCATCATGCTCTCGCGCGAGGGCTACCTTAAGAAGATGACGGACCGCGTGCTCAAGAAGGCGACCACGCTCAAGTACAAGGACGGCGACAAACCCTTTATCGAGTTCCCGTCCTCCAACACGCACGAGCTGCTCGTGTTTACCAACAAGAGCCAGGTGTACAAGTGCAAGGTTGCGGCGTTTGAGGATACCAAGTCGGCCCAGCTGGGCTCGTATCTGCCCACCGACCTCGAGATGGAGCCCGACGAGAGCGTCATCTGGGTCATCGACCCCGAGGACTATAAGGCCGACGTGCTGTTTGTCTTTGAGAACGGCCGCGTGGTGCGCGTCGCGCTTTCTGGATACGTCACCAAGACCAACCGCAAACGCCTCAAGAACGCCATCTACGGCGGCAGCAAGCTGCTGTATGCCCAGGTGCTCAAGGAAGATCGCGACATCGCGCTGGTCTCGAGCGACTATCGCCTGATGAACTTCAACACGTCGCTACTCAAGACCAAGACGACAACCAACACGCAGGGCGTCCAAGCCTTTACGGCCAAGAAGGGCCGCTCGGTCACCACCGTCGGCACAACCGAGGAGATTCTTGGCGCCGGTGTCTCGGCCGAGAAGTTCACCGCACAGAGCCTCCCCTCCGCCGGTGCCCTCATGAAAGAAAACGACATGCCGAGTTTGTTTGACTAGGACGACGGCAACGAGATCGTTAGATACTTCGCAAAGCGACGAGGCCCGGAACGCAACGGCATTGCGCCCGGGACTCGTCGCTTTTCTTCTCAACTATTTTTTAACGCAGATAAATTGATTTCTGCTTATTTTTCTGCGTAAAAAATGTCAGCGCCACTGCTTCGATGCCCTTTGGTCAGTCGTTAGCAAAACTTGCAAAAGTTAGCAAAACTTGCAAAAATTAGCAAAACTTGCAAAGGAGCTACCATGGAGTACAGCAAGAACCCCTTTACCCCGACGTTCGGAAGCGTCCCTCCCTTTCTAGCGGGTCGCGAGCATATCCTGCGTGACATCAACCGTGGCTTTATCAACGGCCCGGGAGATCCCAACCTGTCGACTATTTTTACTGGCGCAAGGGGAACGGGCAAGACGGCGCTTCTCTCGCTCCTTTCAGAAACGGCGCTTGAACACGGCTGGATCGCAGCAAATGTCTCCGCCATGCCAGGCATGCTCGAAGATATTATCGAGCGAACCAAAGAAGCCGCAGATAGCTACCTCTCACAGCCTCACGCGCGCATAAACGGTGTTCAAATTGGCCCAGTGGGCATCGATTGGACATATGCTCAAGAGGCTCAGGGCAACTGGCGCACGCGCATGAATGGCATCTTTAAGCAACTCGAAAAACATGACATCGGACTTCTCATCACCATCGATGAAGTCACCGTCGATCTCGAAGAAATGCTTCAATTTGCCTCTGTTTACCAGCACTTTGTACGCGAAGGTAAAAAAGTTGCCCTACTCATGGCAGGACTGCCCTACAAAGTATCGGCGTTGCTACGTAACGATTCCGTCTCGTTCCTCAGGCGTTCCCAATATCATCAGTTGAGACGAATCACTGACGTTGAAATTGCAAACGCATTCCGCAAAACCGTTGAGGCCGGAGGCCGCTCAATCACGCCAGAAGCGCTCGAGGATGCCGTGAAGGCCGTCGACGGATTTCCCTATATGATGCAGCTCGTCGGATATCGCACATGGGATGTTTCGGAGAACTCGCCCAAAATCAGTGCACCTGATGTACAGCAGGGTTCTCTGCTTGCCCGCATGGAGCTGCGCGATCGAATTCTCGAAACGACCTATCGGGAGCTTTCCGATAAAGACATTGAGTTTTTGCTCGCGATGCTGCCCGATTCTGGCCCCAGCAGGGTCTCGGAGGTAGCCAAACGCATGGGCGTCGCCAGCAACTACGCAAGCCAATACAAACGCCGCCTCCTGGAGGACGGCGTCATCGGAGAGCGCGGGCGTGGTCTCGTTGGCTTTGACATCCCCGCGTTCAGGGAGTTCCTGAGCGAGAAAGTCTCCTAGCACGCGGAGATTGTCCATAAGGACATCAACGCATGGCAATCAGCAATCCTCTTGGTAAGGGAAGTAGGCTTTCCACCAACACCGATTGCCATGCGTTCTTCTTGTCATTAGGCGAGCTTGCGAGCGAGCTCTCGCACCTCTTCCAACTTGGGCGACGATGCCATGCTGTCGCGCTCGGTCATGCCGCTGATGGTGACAATGCCCTGGTCCTCCCACTTGCAGTATGCGCATGTGGACTTGTACATAGCGATCGCCGCATCATAGACGCCCTCGCTGTGGCTGTCGAGCAAAAGGGCCGTCTTGGTGAACGGAAAGCCCGTGGCACCGAAGGCGTACAGGCGGTCGATGGCGGCCTTCTCCTGCGCAGTGATATCAAACCAGTAGATAGGCGAAGCGAAGACAACCATGTCGGCGCCTTTCAGTGTCTCGACCACACCGGCCATGTCGTCCTTCTGCACGCAGGCACCCTCATGGGCAAAGCAGTACTGACACCCCAGGCAACCAGCAATCTTCTTGCCGGCAACGCGGATGACCTCGACCGTATGGCCGGCCTCGCGCGCGGTCTCGGCAAACGCCTCGACCATGGTGTCGGTATTGGCGCCCTTGCGCGGGCTACCGCTCAATACAACGATATTCATAAGAATCTCCCTTCTTCATGCCGCAGGCGCGCGGCATACATTTCGTTGTAACCAAAACGGATGGAGCTATTCAGTCGTCTGTAGATCGCATCTCTCGTTCGTGTTCTCTAGACACAATCTCATTGCCTGATAACTCCTCGGCCACCTTGATTCTCTCTCCGAGAATTGAACAGCAAATCGTTGCTCGCAAAGTATCGACTGTGAGAAAATTAGCTTGAGCTTTCTCCCTGCTCGCATAAGCGTTCGCGTGAAAGAGCCTAGCCGCATCGGCCAGGCGCAATATAGATCCGCGGAAACCGGCCTACGAACAAGGAGCGTCTTATGTATGGACAGCATGTTGCACCGCAGACCCATAACAAACGGACTGGCCTGTCTATCCGCGACGTCAAGCGTCATGCAGACGCCAGAATCGCCGCCTTCGGAGTAAGCATTCTTGTGGCAGGACTGCTTTTGCTACCCTGCGCAGCACTGGCGACAGAAATGCCCGAAACCGATGTCGCAGCACCCATTACCTGCGACGAAGCCAACGCGGAAGGCAGCCTCACAGCTACCACCGTTGTCGACCATAACTATGACCTGGAGCTCCCTCCCGCCTTCATGTTGGTCCAGAATGAGGCGTTTGTATACGATTTCCCCGACAAACCCGAGGACTTCATCTACGGGCTTAACGACACCGTCCATCTCTTCAAGATCGACACCGATACCGAAGGCCTTATAAAAACCGAGAACCCCAAAGAGGCCAGCGTCTCTATTGCCCTGACCATGATCGACAATCACGTTAGAGCAACCGCAGTCTTTACAGGCGGCTACGCCGACGACCAAATCCCTTACAGGCTGAACCTCAACAGCTCAGCCCACCTTGGCACACACGTTGACCGTGACTTCGACAGCGGGCAAGGGATTATGCACGAGACGCGGCACGATTACTACATCCGTTACATCTTCGACAGTGACGTGCACTTGATTGCAACCGATACGAGCGGTTCCAAACCCGATCCAAGTGTTAAGCCGATCCCAGAGGTCAAACCCGAACCGGAAACCAAGCCCGAGCCCACACCTCAGCCCAAGACAGAAAAGCCCGCGGCAAATCCCGTTTCCACCAAGGCGGTAACGGCAGTTAAACCAGCCGGGACCACCCTACCCGCGACGGGCGACAACAGTGCGATGGCAACCGCCCTGAGTGTTGCCGGTGGTGTAGTTGCAGCAGTTGGCATTTCTGCAACAAGGCGTCGCAACCACTAGCTAAAGCAAATACGCCATTCACACAGGCAAACAACCAAGCTCCAACGAAAACGGTCCAGTCATCCGACTGTGCCGCACTCCAGTAGTTCGTAGAAGATATCAAAGAGGTGGCCCAGGCTTCCCTCGCCGCCCTTGAGCTGTGCGACAGACAGATCAGGTTTGGGAAGTAGAACGGCCCTTGCGCGAAGCGTGAATCGGGCAAGTCTGACGTTTATTCCCAGGGCCAAGCAGGGCCGGAGGTTTTATTGGCGGCTCTTGCGGGCGGTGCGAGTTTTGGCGAGGACGTAGGCGTCAAGGCCGTCTTTGAATCGGGGCAACGGCGCACGTCGGAGACCATGTGGCGGTGGGGGCAGCCGCCCATGCACATGGGCAGAATGTGGTGCACGGATGATTGGGCGTCCGCAGGCTGAGTGAAGCCATAACAACACTTCGCGCATCGAGCAGTTTGAGCCGGCGTGCGCATGTCGGCGCCATACCGGGAAGGGAGGGCCTTCTTGTGGGGCGGACGACCCCATTGCAGTCTCCTTCCGCTCTAATCCTGCGGGAACGACAGCGGCCGTAGGAGTACCGCTACCGTACTCGTAGCGGTTCTCCGCCCCCTAAGCAGCGTGTCCGCTACGAAACGACCGTCTTGTAATAAGCGCCGAAGTCTGCGAGCGAGTCCATGATGGGCATCATCTGGCGGCCGAGCTCGGTAAGGCCATACTCAACGCGGGGAGGATTCTCGCCATAGTCATGGCGAAAGACCAGCCCATCATCCTCCATCTGCCGCAGGCTGTCGGTAAGCACCTTCTGAGACTGTCTCTTATACACATCTCCGAGCCCACGAGACTAG
>URVF01000131.1 GCA_900551185.1 uncultured Collinsella sp.
CTACACGCGTAAGATCGTCGGCAGCGTCAGATGTGTATAAGAGACAGGTCCAAGGCAGACGTCGCCTCGTCGAGCACCAGAATCGGCGCGTCGGTTAGGATGGCGCGGGCGATAGCCACGCGCTGACGCTGACCGCCAGAGAGCTTGACGCCGCGCTCGCCCACCATAGTGTCAAAGCCACGGGGCAAGCGGTCGATAAACTCCAGGGCGTTGGCCAGGCGCGCGGCCTCGCGAATCTGCTCATCAGTGGCGTCGGGACGACCGTAGGCAATGTTTTCGCGAATGGAGCGGTGGAACAGCAGCGCCTCCTGCGGCACGTAGGCAACCTGACGGCGCAGGCTCTGCTGCGTGCAGCGCGAGACATCCTGACCGTCCACGAGCACGCGGCCGCCCTGAACATCGTCCAGACGCAGTAGCAGCTTGGTGAGCGTCGTCTTACCCGAGCCCGATTTGCCCACCAGGCCCACGCGCTGGCCCGCCGCCACATGAAGTGTCAGGTCATCGAACACGCTCTCGCCCGCCACAGCGTCACGGTACGCAAAACTCAGGTGCTCAAAATCAATCGCGCCCTCGGTCACTTTGAGCTCGGGGGCGTCCGGGTCATCTGCCACCAAACGTGGCTCGTCCAGCACGCGCGTCATCTCGGCCGCATCGCCGAGCGCGCGGTTGATGCGCTGCATCATGGAGCTTACGTAGTTCAGGCGCATGGTGAGGTTATAGGTGTAGGTAAAGATCATGACGAGCGAGCCGGCCGAGATGCCAAACCACGCGTTGCCGCCCGCCACGAACACACTCACCACGGCCATGGTGATGACGATAAGGCCCGAGGTCGTAAAGTTGCGCTGCATCATGGCGTGCATCGAGACCGTTTCGGCGTCGCGCGCGGCACGATCGGCGGCGTCGAACAGATCGCGCTCAAAGTCCTCGCGCCCACAGGTCTTGACGGCCAGGATATTCGTGACCGCGTCGGAGAGCACGCCCGAGAGCTTGTTCTGCGCGGCGGACGTCGCGGCCGAAAGCGGCATGATGCGCTTGTACATAAGCCAGACAAACGCGATGTAGACGGCCATGATGCACACCAGGATCACGGTAAACGTCGGCACCACCGGGGCGAGCGCCGCCACCGTGCAGATGACCGAGGTGATGGTGGGGATGAGCGAATACACCGTCACGTCGACCAGCCCCGTATAGCCGCTCATAAAACGGCTCGTCTGGCTCACGAGCGATCCGCCAAAGCGGCTGGTGTGAAATGTCATGGATTGATTGGAGAGCGTGTCGAAGCACAGGCGCGCCAGGTGATAGTTGCCCGCAATCTCGAGCTTGTAGACGGTGTAGTCCTGCAGCTTGGAGAGGATTTGGCCCACTAGGTTAACGAGCACGAGCGCCAGAATGTAAGGACCAAAGACCTCAAACACCTGGTCGCCTGCCACGGGACCGGCCTGGACGCGGTCGACGATGAGGGCCATCACATAGGTGTTGGCAAACGTGAGCAAAAAGATGTAGCCCGCCGACGAGAACACCGAGAGAAAGACGATCAGCGGCTGCGTGCGCGTGACGTCCCAAAAACGCTGCAGCGTGCGACGCACGGTGGAGCGTTTGAGCGGACTGGTGTTTCTCTGAGACATGGGCTTCCTTTCGCGTCTGATAGGGCGAAACGCCATTGTTGCACACTAAAGCGCACTTCAGGCAAGTGCGACGCGAAAAGCGCCCGCGCCCCGCGCTTGCGCAGGCGCCCCGCCGTCAGATGAAGCTAGTCCTCGTCTTTTTGGTCTGCGAGCAGGCTCGCAGACGTAAACCCCAAGATCTCGTCGGCCTCCTCGGCATCTTCCAGGGCGTCGATGTCCTTGAGCTTGCGCTCCATGACGTTGGTGCGCGTGGTGATGATGCCCTCGACCGTTTTGCCCGCGGTCTCGATCTGCTGCTGGGCGCGGCGCAGCGCCTTTTGATAGCGCGGCAGCTCGGCCTTGACAGCGGAGAGCACGCGCAGTACATCGTCGGTGCGTTTTTGCAGCTTAAACGTTTGGTAACTCATCTGCAGGCTGTTGAGAATGGCCGCCATGGTGCTGGGGCCGGCAACGTTGACGTGATAGTCGCGGCCCAGGGTCTCGATAAGCCCGGGGCGGCTGACGACCTCGGCGTACAGTCCTTCAAACGGCACGAACATGATGCCAAAGTTGGTCGTTGCCGGCACACTCAGGTACTTTTCGCAGATGTCCTTGGCCTCGCGCTTCACCATCATATCGAGCGTCTTGTGTGCCGCGGCAACGGCCTCCGCATCGCCCGACTCCTGGGCGTCGAGCAGATGCTCGTACGCGTCACCCGGGAATTTGGAGTCGATCGGCAGCAGCACGGGATCGCCCTCGTCCACCGGCAGCTTGACGGCAAACTCAACGCGCTCCGAGGCGCCGGGCTTGGTGGCGACGTTTTCCAGATACTGGTCGGGCGTAAGGATGTCCGCCAGAATTGCACCCAGCTGCACCTCGCCCAAAATGCCACGCGCCTTCACGTTGCCCAGCACGCGCTTAAGATCACCCACGCCAGTGGCGATGGACTGCATGTCGCCCAGGCCCTTGTACACGGCCTCGAGCTGGTCGCTCACCTGCTTAAACGATGCCGACAGGCGATCGTTGAGCGTGCGGGAGAGCTTCTCGTCCACCGTCGCGCGCATCTGATCGAGCTGCACGTTGTTGTCCTTGCGGATGGCGCCCAGCTGGGCATCGACCGTCTCGCGCACCTTGTCCAGGCGGTGCTCGATGCCCTCGCGGTTGGCGCCGAGCTGTTGGGCCGTCTCGCGGCGCAGGTCATCCATACGGTCGCCAGCCTGCGAGAACTCACGCGCGATGGTCAGGTAGCGTTGCTGCTCTACGGCCGCATCGGTCGTCTGCTGCTGCGCGATGGCATTTGCCGTGCGGCGGGTTTCTGCCAACGCGACGTTCAGGGTGTCGAGCGCGTTGTTGGCCTGCTCGAGCGCAGCCAGCATCTCTGCCCCGCTATCGCCGCGCTCCTGCAGCTCGGCACGAAGGCCCTTAAGCTGCAGGGCACAAGCCACAGCAACCCCCACCGCCACCAAGGCGATCACAACAAGCACGATATCAATAGCAGACATAGTCTCCGCCCAACAAACCCAATCGACCATCAATCAAAACCGCGATCAATCTTACCCCGCCACACGCACCGGGCGCCCGGCCCCTTCTTTGGCGCCGCTCCCCTCCGCATATTCCATAATGCGGCGCGCCGTTTCCCTGCTCACTTTTGAGTCATCACCGGCTAAGTATGCGTAAACGTTTCCCTTATTCAGATTCAAATCGCGGCAGAGACCGTAGCGCGTTACGCCCGATTCCCCTAGCGCCCCCAATGTTCTTTTTCGCATCAGGGCGTTGATCCTTCTGTCCGCCACTGGCTTTTCCTTCACCGCTCTATACGCACGCCAAACGTTGGCATAACGATTAGGGAGCTCAATTTTGGTGCATAGAGACGCCATGCTACCCGCTTGACCGTACAAGGACAAAACGCCTCGGTAACTTTCTTCCATCCACGAGCCCTCGGATAAACCCAGAACGTATTCAGCTTTTCCTTGCACCAAAGCAAGCAAAAACAGAGGCTCCGCCACGCGCGGCGCAACCGTCATCGCCTGCTCAACCAGTTTTCTAAAACTCAGCGACTGTTGTCCGGATAGCTCTCGGCAATAGCCTTTTAAGAATCCCTCAAAGGTCAGATTCAACCGAGCACCTCCTTTTTGTATTGCCTGTATGCGCAGACCATCTCTTGATAACTCCGCTCCGAAGGCGACGACGCCAGCGCCTCCCCCTCGTCGAATATAAGCCGTTCGAGCAGTCCCCAATCAAGTCGGTCGACGAATGCCTGACTATGAAGATCGACGATGTCGTTCGGACAGAAGGCATAGAGCTTCATTACCGCCAGGTCCTCCAAGAGGGATCTGCTCTAAATCCTGCTTATACATAGCAAATCCTATTATTATTCATCTTCAATAATACTATTCAGTCGCACGACAGGACCCACAGGATGCAAGAATTTTACTCGTGGCGATAATCTCTACTCCCTAGAAGTCCTAATGTGACAAACGCTAACTCTCCCAGCCGGCGCGGATGGTTGTTACGACATCGCCTAGACGCTGGCCGAGAACTGCCAAGTGCTCAAGCACCTCGCTGGGCGAGGCGCCGTTGAGAATGCACGTGAGGGCATATGAGGCCAAGAAGATTGCCGCGAGCCCCAACGGGATCAGCACGATCATCGCCAGCGTACGCAGGCGCTGGACCCAGCGACGGTGGCGCGCACGACGTTTATCGAACGCGAGCTCCTGGGCATATGAATCCTGCTGTACGGAATAGGCTCCTGGGTCTACCTCACCCGCAGACGATACCGCGGGCACGGCGTTTTGCGCAGGAGGCTGGACGGCCGCCCCTTGCATTTGCATCTCCATAAGCCGTTGCTGCTGGCGCAACATGCGCTCGGCTTGTTGCTGCGGGGTCTCAAGAAACAGATCCATGCTGGCCTCCTCAATCGGAGCATTCGATGCTTGCGCCCAGCATCCCGCACCGCCAAGGCCACGGCAACGCAATCCGTGGCAATAGCTGCAAAGTTTCTTGTTGACAAAAGCTGTCGAAAACCTCAACAACTCCCCTACCAGCACTTTCTCTGAGCTTTTTTGTCGAATGATCTTTTGCCCTTCCACCCTTGCGCCAACCGACCAAAACCTAACCAAAAGCTTGACGGAAATTGTGAAGACAGGGACCCCAAATCAGAACCACCCTTAAAAAGGGTGGTTTGCTCTTAGGGTATAACCCACGGG
>URVF01000132.1 GCA_900551185.1 uncultured Collinsella sp.
GTCTCGTGGGCTCGGAGATGTGTATAAGAGATAGTGCTGATATGGGCCATAAAGCCAACGATACCCTGATTGATGACGTTTTGGTCGACGGTCATATTGGCCTTGAGGTCGATAATCTGTTTGTTGAGCTTCTCGACCTCAGCGTTGGCTGCATCATATGCTTTCTCGGCACTCTTAGTTTCGGCCGATGCCGCATCCCACTCGCTACGCTTCTGCTGGCAGACCTCGACGAGTCGGTCGTACTCGGCCTTTTTGTTCGCCTCGGTCTTCTGGGCCTGTTCATATGCGGCCTTGGCGGCATCGCGCTTGCTGGCGGCGTCGTTGTACTCCTTGTTTGCCGCATCGTATGCAGACTGGGCAGATGCCACGGCAGCGTTGGCGGCGTTGACCTTTTCCTGCGCGGCGCTGGCATCAGTCTGTGCGGCCTGGAGGTTCGTTTGTGCGGTGGCGTCGGCAGCCTTCGCGGCATCAAGCTCGGTCTGCGCGTCCTTGAGCTCACCGGCAGCAGCTTTCTTGGCGGCCTCAAGCGCTTTTAGATCGATGCCCGTGCCCGAGATGGCGGCATCGAGCGCTTTCTGGGCGTCGTTCAGCTTATCCTGGGCGTTGCCGCACGCGGTGGTCGCAGCGGCAAGGGCATTGGCGGTCTCCTGCTTCTTGGCCTGGGCAGTCGTCAGAGCAGACTCGGCATCACTCTTTGCCTGCTCAGCATTGTCGGCGGCGGTCTTAGCGGCATCGAGCTCACCCTCGGCCGTCTTCACATCGGCATTCGCCGCATTGAGCTTGGCCTGCGCGTCCTCGACGGCCTTCTTAGCGGCCTCGTACTCGTCCATACCCATGGCCTCGAGCTTGGCCTGCGCATCGTCGAGGGCCTTCTTGGCCTCATCCTGCTTTGCCTTGGCGTCCTTGAGCGCCTGGGTCTTATCCTCGACACTCTTGTTGGCCTGATCGAGCTGATCGTTCAGGTCGCCCAGCTTCTTCTGCTGCTGCTCGGCCTTGTCAACAGCCGCCTTAAGCTCGTCGATCTTCTCCTGAAGCGCGGCTGCCTCGGCCTCGTTCTGCTCGGCGGCGTTATCGGTCACGGCCTGCGAGGCCTGATTCTTTTGCTGCTGCGCCTGCTTTTGAGACTGGCCCGCCGCGTCGGCTTTCTTCTGGGCGGCATCGTAGGCGGCCTGAGCGTCCTTGAGCTGCTTTGCCGACTCCTCGGCCAACTGGGCAGCCGTCTTTACGACCGCCTGGTTACCGGTGGCAACGGTGTTCTCGATAGCGCTGTCGCCCTTCGTGGCGTCACCGTTATCTGCCGTCGGTGCGGCGATTGCCGCCAGCGGCGACATGAGCGGCTGAGCGATGAGGCCCGCCGTCAAAACGGTTGCGACGGCGCGGTTGGCAACGCCCTTGACGTTGACGGCCTTGGCCCGAGGCTCAAAGTGCTGTGGGATATAGTTTGCCATGGCTTTCTCCCTTTGACACGGATGTATCCATACGCCTCAAAATGTAGGAGCTGATTTTTGAATTCTGTTGCGCAACATTGGTCACCAGCGGATTTTTTGAAATTCGCGCTCTCGTGCTTCACAATTTCGTCACATATGTAGGAGCTGGTGCATCATATTCTTGCGGGATCGAATTGAGCCTGTGATTTGCATTTGCTCCCGCGTCATCCGCCCTATCGGATTCCGCATCCAACAGACACCCCGCCCGCCACGGTGTAGAGTTAAGACAACGGGCGCGTTGCGCGGACCGCGCTGGAACGAGGTGGACATGGAACTCGACAAACAACAGATCAAGCGACTGCGCGAGCGTCATCATCGACGTCACGGCATCCGCCCCGCTCATAGTGAGGCTGCCAAGCAGGCTGGTCGCTTTTTAAAGCGCGCGTTCAACATTCGCGAGGGTCGCGCGCCCTACCACGTAATTCGCAAGCGCTTTGTAAACGGGGCACGCCTGACCGGCTCTCACCTGTGTATCCTCATCATCGCCATGCTCATCGCAAGTATCGGTCTCGATATCGACTCGGACATCGCCATCGTGGGCGCCATGCTCATCTGCCCGCTTATGGGATCGGTCCTTGCCATGGCATATGGCATCGCCACGCTCGACCGCGAGATTACCGTCGAAGCCGTCGCCGGCCTTGCGCTGCAGATGGTCTTTTGCCTGGTCACGTCCACATTGTACTTTAAGCTCTCACCCCTTGGCACCACCACGGCCGCCATCATCGACAACTCGACACCCACCGTCTGGGACCTTACCGTCGCACTCGCAGGCGGCTTTGCAGGCGGGCTGGGCAACTCGCGCGACCAGGAACCCGCCACGCTCATCGCCGGCGTGGCCGTGGCGACCGCGCTCATGCCGCCTCTGTGCGCGGCGGGCTATGGCATCGCCATCGCAAGCGGGTCGCTGTTTCTCTCGGCGCTTTACGAGTTTGGCATCAACGTGGTCTTTATCGCACTCGCGGCCGAAGCCGTATTACTTATCTTGCGCGTGCCGCTCAAGCGCGACCTCAACGGCGACGGCATTGTAACCGCCGAAGAAGATGCCGAGGTCGACGAGCTATCGCGCAAGGTGCGCCGCCGCATCATTGTGGGTACGGTAGTCTTTGCCATCCCCTGCATCGTTATGACGGCGGGGTCTATTGGCTCGGCGCAGACCGGCGTGCAGGACGGCTACGGTGTCACCGAAACTACGCGCGAACTTGCCGCGGTGCTGCCAGGCTTTAAGGATTACACCGTCGCCGTCGAGACCTCAGCTGCCGAGGGCGAGGAAGAGGGCATCGTCGAGCGCGAGGTTGTCGCCCACGTGACGACAAGCGAGGCGCTCGGGGCGCACGATCGCCACGTCGCCCGCAAGCTCATAGACCTCAACGTACCAGGACTCGATCGCGTGGAGTTCGATGTGAAGTGATGCAGAGCGCGGGATGAATGCTCGCACGGACGCAAGTTACGACGAGGCGCAGGTGCGATACGGACACGAGCAAATAGCGGGGTGCAGTTCACACCCGCGCCCCGCTCGCTTTTTTATTGCCGTGAATCAACTGTCCGAATCGACCTCGCCAGACTCCACCGTAAACGCCGGATCGGTGCTCACAAGATAAAATCGGGTCACCTTAGTATTTCTAATTAGGTAAATCTGCCCTTGATTGCGTCGGCGCGATATATATGCAACGTGAACCGTGCCGAACTCTTCGCCGTTTTCCTTCTTTAATACCAGGATATTGGGATCGTCCGTACGCTTAAACTGCCCGTCAACGCAGCTGTCGTCTTTGTCGACCAGTTGCCACCGATGGTTATCCTCTTCAAGAAAGGCCAGGGTTTCCAGACTCGTCTTGTCGTCCCGATAGTAACCGTCAATGGCAAACCCTTCGGAAGCGCATTCCTGCATATAGGACGTTTCTCGGCTTATAGCAAACAGCCCTGTAGCGCCCAGGAGCACAGCCAGGCAGACCACTGCAAGGGTTATCGAAATAGTACGGCGACCCATGTTAGCCCAGCCGATAGTTGCTTAACGGAGCGCGAAACATACCTGGAACCTCCGATATCAGGGGGAAGGTCGCCAGCAGGCTGGCGACAACTATATGTTTCTGACATCAAACCATATGGCTGCCACTCGCGGAGGGGGCATCGGCGAACGGCGTGTTTTCATACTCCATTGGTCAAACCTAAGCGCGGCCCTACAGCTCGTACTTGTACACACGGTAGATGTACTTTTCGGCTTCCATCTCGTAGGTGGCGATGGCCAGACCGTAGCGGTCGTACTCGGCAAAGGTCTTGGCCTGGCCCGATGCCACGAGCATGCTGTTCGAATTGCCGACGCGCTGAGTGCTGCTGACGTAGCCCGAGAACGGCACCGCGATCTGGTCTTCGAGCTCGTAGGTGCGCGCGATCTCATCCACCGTAAAGATGCGCCCAAACGAATGCGTTCCCTTGCTGTAGTCGGTCACCACCGCGGCGCCCAGCTGGCCCCAGTCGAACTTGGGATAGCGCTCGGTCGCACCAAAGTTGTTGTCGTATAGCAGCACCTGGTAGCGACCAGTCGCTGCCGTGTCAGAACTTGGCAGATAGGTCACACTGTGCTGGCCTGCGTTGAGCGAAAAATCGCCTTGGGCCTGCAGTAACTTGTCCTCAAAGCCCGAACCGGCCCATTGCCACTCCTTTCTATTTCTGGGTCCATCTTCTCACTGCTGGCGGCCGAAAATGATCCGTTTTCCTCCGTCCCCGACGGATCATTTTTTAGTACTTGAAGAAGCCCTCGCCCGAGCTTTCGCCCAGCTTACCTTCGTCGAGCATTTTCTTGAGGACGGACGCCATAGCCTTAAAGTTGTAGGGCATCATCATCTTTTTGAGCAGCGGGCTCACCAAGCCCGGGACCTTCTGATACTGCATGACGCTGTTGTAGGCCGTCTGGATACCAACCGTGTCGAATACGCGGAACGGGCCTTTGGGGGCACCGGTGCCACGCGTCCATGCGAGGTCGATGCTCTTGGGATCGCTCACACCCGAGACGTACAGGTCCAGGCCCGAAAGCAGCCACGGCACCAGCATGGAATTGAGCAGATAGCCGTTCTTTTCCTTGTTGACGGGCAACGCCAGCATACGGATGTCGTTGGCAAAGTCGACGAGCTCATCGAAATAGCGCTTGTCGGTCTGGTCCTGAGCCATGACCTCGGTCATGTTGTTCTTCCAGATGGAATTGGCAAAGTGCAGCGACAGGTACTTCTCCTGTCTCTTATACACATCTCCGAGCCCACGAGACTAGGCATGATCTCGT
>URVF01000133.1 GCA_900551185.1 uncultured Collinsella sp.
TACACGCGTAAGATCGTCGGCAGCGTCAGATGTGTATAAGAGACAGATGTTGACGAGGACGCCGAGCGCGCGTTTGAGCTGTGCCGTACCGTCGTGTCTGCCGCCCGCGCTACGCGTTCGCGCTATCGCTTGAGCCCCAAGGCCGAGCTCGACGTGGTCGTGCGCGCCGGTGCCGAGGACGTCGAGAAGCTCGAGAGCCTGCGCTCCACGATCGAGCCGCTGGCCAACACCGCCTCGCTGGTCATGGGTACCGACGTCGAGAAGCCTGCCGCGAGCATTGCCGTGGTCGATAGCGGCGTCGAGGTCTTTGTGGTGCTCGAGGGCAAGGTTGACCTTTCGGCCGAAAAGGCGCGCCTGGAGAAGGAGATCGCCGCGGCCCAGAAGGAGCTCGCCGGCTGCGAGAAGACGCTCGCCAACGAGGGCTTTGTGGCTAAGGCCGCGCCTGCCGTGGTCCAGAAGAAGAGGGACCGTGCAGCTGAGCTCAAGGAGATCCTGGCGGCGCTGAACTCGCAGGTTGCTGACTTCTCGTAAGCGTTACTGGGGGACGCGGTTTGGGGCATTGCTCGCTACTGCGGACAGTCCTGCTCGCACGAAGGCCACATTAAGTGGCCTTCGGCTCGTGCGGAACTTGTATCGAGCAAAGCCCCAAACCGCTCCCATAGCGGTTACGGGGGCGTCCGGTGCCTGGTAGGGCCATTTGGTTGTGGCCTTGATTCCGCTGCAGCGGTGTTTGGCTGATATTTTGAATGGGAGGGCTCGTTGTTTATTACGGGCCTCTTTTTATGTTGAGGGGACTTTGGTTTATGCCTAAGCGTTCGGGGTCGTATGTCGTTCCTTTCTCGTTTGAGTTGCTTTCGTTTGATGAGGCTGTGGGGCTTGCTGCTGATACGGGACGGATTTCTGGGGATGCTGGGCCTCTGCTTGAGACGGTTGTCGATATGCTCGATGAGCTGGGGCGTCCGGATGAGTATTTCGATTGCATTCAGGTTGCCGGTACCAATGGCAAGACTTCGACCACGCGTTTTTCGGCTGCCATCCTTCGTGGTGAGGGGTTAAAGACTGCGCTGTATACGTCGCCGCAGTTGGTGCGCTATCCCGAGCGCATGGAGGTCGATGGGCGCGTTGTGAGCGATGAGGCGTTTGCCCGTGGCGTTTCTGCCGCCGTCGAGGCGGGGCATCGCGTGAACGCTCGTCGTGTGGCGGTAGGGGAGCGCGCGTACACCATTACGCCGTTTGACCTGCTGACGGCTGCCGCGCTGGTGGTGTTTGCCGAGGCTGCAGTGGACGTTGCTGTGCTCGAGGTTGGCATGGGCGGCCGTTGGGACGCTACGAGTGCGACCGATCCCGTCGCCGTTGCCATTACGGGCATGGGCCTCGACCATACACGTATTTTGGGCGACACGCTCGAGGCCATTGCGGGGGAGAAGGCCGCGGTTATCAAACCCGGACGCTTGGTTGTTTTGGGTGAGGGCACGCACGAGGCGAGCGTTCAGCGCGTGATGGATGCCCGTTGCCGTGAGTGCGGTGTGGTGCCGCTGGTGGTGGGCCACGCCACGACCAAGGTGCCGGCGCATGTGGGCGATACGGTTGAGTTTAGCTGCACCACGCCGCACGCGATTTATACGTCGAGCATGGTCAAGCCGGCGTATCAACCGCAGAATGCCGCGTGTGCGATTATGCTGTGCGAGGGGTATCTGGGCCGCGAGCTCGACCATGACAAGCTCGACGCTTCGCTTATGGGCTGTCCCACGCCGGGTCGCTTTGATGTGCTGGGAACCGATCCGCTCAAGCTGATTGACGCCTGCCATAACCCTCAGAGCTGCGAGAACTTTGTAAGCGCGCTGGATGAGATTGACCTGTGCGTGGAGAATCGCCCCACGCTGCTGTGTGCCGCGCTGGCCGACAAGGATGTGGCGGGCATCGTCGATGTGCTGATCCCGGCCTTCCCGCGCGTGGTCGTAACCCAGACCGATTCCGATCGCGCCCTGCCGGCAGAGGAGCTCGCTGCCCTGGTGGACGCGGACAAGCTTGTGGGCGTGTACCCCAGCGTGTCCGAGGCCCTCGCCGCCTTCGATGCCGCGGGTGAACCCTTCGTAGCCGCCGGCACCATCACCCTAGCCGGCGAAGTTGCCGGTCTGCTGCGCTAACCTCTTTTGGTGGGCAGCTAATTGGCATGCTCGCCACGAAATGGGCCTATCTACTACGTTTAATCAACCGCCCTCGACCACGCCGAAAAATGAAAAATTAAAACCGCAGGTAGAGGGCTTGCCAATTTTCAAAAAAGACCCGCATGGTCGACCCATGCGGGTTAAACGTAGTAGATAGCCCGTTTTCGTGGCGCATCTCTAGGCTTTCAAATTGGTCGACTTGGCTCCTTGGCAGTTGCGGTGAAATAGTTCCTGGATTATGCCTTTATGGACCAATCTGGGAACTATTCCACCGCAACTTATTGAGGGGCTATTGGGTAAGGGCTAGTCGAGGCGGACCGGATCGTGGGGGTAGGCGTTGAGGATCTCGACGCCGGACTCGGTGACCAGGGCCAGGTCCTCGATGCGGACGCCGGTGTGGCCGGGAAGGTAGATGCCCGGCTCGATGGAGAACGTCATGCCCGGCTCTACGACCTGTTCGTTGACAAGGGAAACGTCGCCTGGCTCGTGGTCCTGCAGACCGATCGAGTGGCCCAGGCGATGCGTGAAGTACTTGCCGTAGCCAGCGTCCTCAATCACGTCGCGCGCGGCACGGTCCAGGTCGCACATGCGCACGCCCGGTGCGATGAGCGACTCGGCAGCCTCGTTGGCGCGGCGCACGATGTCGTAGATACGTGCCGTCTCTTCGTCCGGCTCGCCCCAAAAGAACGTGCGCGTCATGTCCGAGCAGTAGTTGCGATGACGTCCGCCAATGTCGAACAGCACCACGTCGCCGCGCTTGAGTACGGTGTCGTCAGGCTCGTGATGCGGGTCTCCGGCGTTGGCGCCAAAGCTCACGATGGGCGGAAAGCTAAAGCCCTCGCAGTCGTGCTTGCGATACAGATTGAGCATCTGGTCGGCAATCTCGCGCTCCGTCACGCCCTCGTGAACGAGCTTGATGGCGTCGGCCATCACTGCATCGTTGGCGGCCGAGGACGCGCGCATGAGCTCCTGCTCGGCTTCGTCCTTGTGGGTGCGCGCGGCGGTGACGGCATAGTCGCCCAGGAAGAACTCGCTCGCGGCATGGCGTTCCATGAGCGGCATCAAAAAGCCGGAACGCATGACGGTATCGATGCCTAGCGGTTTGGTCGGATTGACCTCGCGAGCGATGGCGTCGGCCACGATGTCGGTATCGGTGTGGTAGGCAACGCGCGCATTGTCGTACTCGGGCAGCTGATGCAGCGCGTTGACCAGGATCACTGGCTCGGCATTGCGCGCGAGCAGCACGCCGCAAAAACGCTCGAACATATCGGCATAAAAGCCGGTCAGATAGTAGATCGACCATGGGTCGTTCACAAGCAGCTGCGCGCCGGGGTGCTGTGCCTCGAGCGCATCGAGCACGCGCGCCACGCGCTGGTCATCGACATGTGCCATACATCGTCCTTTCGTTAGGTTGCCACCATGGTATCCCATGCCCGGCAGTTAGGGACGTTCCTTTTATGCCGGCGCTTTGGGACACTCCTTGGCATGGCGAGCCTAGCGAACGTTCGGGCAAAAGTAGTCATAAGAGGCTCGTCCCGAATGGGCTGGATTCAAAACTATGGCGGATTACGGGGCTGGACCTGTATTACTTGACCATGGGAATAATCGCGAAATTAAAACCGCAGGTAGACGGCTTATCAAAAATCGAAAATTGCCGGTATGGATGGGGGTCCCCGAATCAGCCCCGTAATCCGGCATAGTTTTGAAATGGCACTAAAGTAGGCACAAGCTAAATACCAATTCCAAGGATAGTTGCGGTGGAATAATTCCTGGATGCCGGGGTTTTGGCGGAAATCAGGAACTATTTCACCGCAATTGAGGAGGGGTGGATGGCGGGGTAGCTAAAAGAGTTCCGTCCCTAATTGGCTACTCAGGCTCGGTCGATGTCCATGCTGGCGATGAGGTCGATGTTGGTGTTGAGGAGGTTCTCCAGCACGACATCGCCTATGCGGATGGGGGCTTTGACCACTAGGCCGCGGATGAGGTCCATGGCCTGGGCGTGGAGTTCGAGCGGGATCGCTTCGGCCGTGCGCACGGGCAGCAGCGCCTCGTCGCCGCCGGATACGGCCACGGTGGTGGTAAGCACGCGCATGGGGCAGGTGAGTTCCTGGCGCGCGAACGTATCACCACGTGGGCAGCTGTTGCCGGTTACGGAGCGCACCTCTACCACGGCGCCGTTTGCGCTGCGCTCGACCTCCACGGTCAGGAGGCATTCGGATGGGCAAGTGGTGCAGTTGAACTGCAATGTCTCGGTCACATTCGCGCTCATGACTCTACGCCTCTTCAACGGGGTCGACGGAAAGGACAATCTCGCTGACACCCAGGCCGAGTGCGCGCTGAATCACCTTTGCCGGCAGTGGGAAGCTCTCCATTACGCTCGGTTTAAACGCGCGGACCTTGCCGGCGAACAGTTCCACGCCGTCGGTCAAGATCCTCACGCGGGCGGCGTCGACCGGTCGGCGCACGCGGAAGTTGAGCTTGGTGAGCGCCACGGCCGTAATGCGTCCCGGCCTGTCTCTTATACACATCTCCGAGCCCACGAGACTAGGCATGATCTCGTA
>URVF01000134.1 GCA_900551185.1 uncultured Collinsella sp.
TCATGCCTAGTCTCGTGGGCTCGGAGATGTGTATAAGAGACAGCGCTGCAGCTCACAGGTGAGCAGCGCGCCAAAATCCTTGCCGGAGAAATCATCGATACCGAGCGTTTGGGCAAAATCGTTGCCGGAGCCCACGGGCAGGACGGCAAGGGCGGGCCGGACCGCCTCATCCTGCGTCATAAGCCCGTTGACGACCTCGTGGATCACGCCATCGCCGCCAAGGGCGATAACGGTGCGATAGCCCGTTGCCTGGGCGGCCAGTTCCTTGGCGTGTCCCATGCGCTCGGTTAGCACAAGGTCAAACTGGGATGCGCGCGCGGTCATATCCAAAAAGCGTTGCAGGCGCTCGGCAACTTCGTACGCCGCACCCGATTGGGCTGCTGGGTTGGCGATGATGAGCGTGCGACCAAAATCAGTTGCGTGCATGGGGCGACTCCCGGCGTGTGGCATGACAGTGCGGTCGCGCTCAGGTCGAATTGCCCCCGATTGTGGCTGCACGGCGATTATTACATCTACTCTATCAGGTCGTTGTGGCGCTCGATAGCATCCGCTACCGTACCGCCCTCATCCACAATAAGCGAACGGCGCTTGGGTGAGATGATGCGTTGGGCGGGGTACACGCCGCGGTGTCCGCCGGTTAGGTAGCTGATAAAGGCCACGATGACAAAGAACCCGGCGGCCGTGCCGTGGAACAGGTCGATGGCCATCATGCAGGTGGTGATGGGTACGTTGAGGCCGGCGCAGAACACGCCGAGCATGCCGAGAGCCGCCAGAAAACTGGGGTCGAGCCCGGTAAGGCAACCGATCCAGCCACCGAGTGCCGCACCGATGCCAAACAGGGGCGTGACCTCGCCGCCTTGGAAGCCGGCGCCCAGGGTGAGCGCCGTGACGACCAGCTTGATGGCTGCGTCCGCCAGGGTGGTGTTGCCGGCAAATCCGGCGCCGGAAAGCCATGTGGAAAGCCCGGCATACTTCCAGGCGTCGAGCATCGCGTAGGCCACGAGCACCACGAGTGCGCCTATAAGTGCGCGAACGAGGTAATTGGTGATAAAGCGACCGTACAGGCTCTTGACGGTTCGAACCGACCACGCAAAGAGGCGTGCCGTCAGACCGAAGATGATGGCGCTGATAACAACGATGACGACCGTTTTGGGCGACATGTTGGGAACGCTGGCGATGGCATTCGCTTCGTACTCGGTACCCAGGGCGAGTGATGTAAAGTAGCCGGTAAACGAGGCGACCAGGCAGTAGATGCCTGCGGTGTAGTCGATCTTGCCGATAAAGCACATCTCCATGCCAAAGAAAGCTCCGGCAAGGGGCGAACCGAATACGGCGCCAAAGGCCGACGAGATGCCGGCGAGCATGAGGTCGTGGTGGTCATGCTTTTTGAGGTGGGCGAGGCTCGAGATGTTGCTGGCGATGGTGCCGCCAATCTGCACCGCAGCTCCCTCGCGACCGGCCGATCCGCCCGTTAGGTGCGTGAGCGTGGAGCAGACGAAGGTGAGGACGGCCATGCGCATATGGATGAGGCGTGTGCCCAGGGCGGAGTCAATGACCAGGTTGTTACCGCGTTTGGCGGCAAGACCGTGGTTTTTGTACACCCATGCGGTGGCAACGCCCACAACGGGAAGCAGCGCGTAAATCCACGCGTGGTGCTCGCGATAGTCAGTCGCGATATTCAGCGAGGCCAAAAACGCCCAAGCGGCAACGCCCATGGCGAGCGAGACGATGGCGACGAGCACGAGCAACTTAGCGCTCGCGAGTAGGTTGCGGGCGTTGCGGCGCGTGTCGGCTGCCAAGAGCTGCTCGGAACGGGTGAGCTGATGCCTGCCGGCCACGATGACGTCGTTCAGGGAGAAAAAACCGCCATCGTCGAGCGGCTGAGAATGATCCTGCGCTTCGTTTGCGCTTTCGGGTTTGTCGTTATGAGCCATACGTTCCTCTTTTAGGTTGCAACGCAAGCATTATAAAACGCGGTAAACGCGACGAGCCGGTGGGTTGGTTTCCATTCTGTTTCGCGGCCTACAACCGACAGGTGTATTTGCGGGTACAGGCCGAGTCGCGGTCGTGCGTCGGGGGATTATACTGAGACAAGCATAAAGAATCGGCGTCCCTGTTGTGCGCCGTGGCATTAAGAGGTGCAAATGGCAGAGAAACTCATTCCGCTGGAGGACGCGCAGTCGATTGTTCTGTCGCATGTTGCTCCGACCGATCTCGTCGAGATTCCCGTGTGGCAGGCCGCCGGTCTTCCCTTGGCCGAGGACGCGGTGGCCGATATCGACATCTCGCCGTTTGCCAACAGTGCTATGGACGGATATGCCGTGCGCTCGGCGGACTTGGCTCAGGCGTCTGGCGAGGCGCCGGTGACGCTCGACGTTATCGGACACGAGGCCGCGGGCCATGTGTTTGAGGGCGCTCTTGGCCCGGGCGAGACGGTCCGCATCATGACGGGCGCGCCGGTACCCGAAGGTGCCGATGCCGTGGTGAAATACGAGATCGTCGAGGTGCTTGACGGCGATGGCAACGAGGGCTCGCACGTGAGCTTCTCGGCGCCGGCAAAGGTGGGGGAGAACGTTCGCTCTGCCGCCGAGGAAGCCCATGCCGGCGATGTTGTGATGCACGCCGGCGAGGTTGTGGCTCCGGCCGGCGCCGGCTTGCTGGCAAGCGCCGGATACGCGAGCGTGAAGGTCCATGCCGCTCCGCGCGTGGGCATTATCTCGCTGGGCACGGAGCTGGTCGCGCCGAGTGAGCTGCCGGCGCGCGGGCAGATTCGCGACTCCAACTCGTCGGCGTTGATGGCCGAGGCACTCGATGCCGACGCCGAGCCCGTGTTCTACGGCATTGCGCCCGATGATGAGCAGGCGATTGCCGAGCTGGTTCATCGTGCCGTGCAGGAGTGCGATTTTGTCATTACGAGCGGCGGCGCCTCCGCGGGCGATTACGACTATGTGACGGCGCTCGTCCGGCGCGAGGGCGAGGTGCTGTTCGATCGCATCTCGATGCGTCCGGGCAAGGCCATTACGTTTGGCTTGCTCGGGGGTAAGCCCTACCTGGGACTTTCAGGCAATCCGGCCGCGGCGTATGTAGGCTTTGAGATGCTTGCCCGTCCGGCGATTCGCAAGATGCGCGGCTTTGCCGAGGGTACGCGTCCCGTGCAGCAGGCGATATTGACGCACGGCGTGAAGAAGCGCCAGGACCGACGCTTCTTCGATCGCGCCACGGTTTTGCGCGACCCCGAGATCGGTGAGCTGTTGGTGACCGAGGCCAAGACGCAGAATTCGGCGCTGCTCGGCACGATGCAGCGGGCCAACTGTCTGCTGCGTATTGACGAAGGGCCGTGCGAGCTCAAAGCGGGCGACGTCGTGGATGTCGTGCGTGTCGACCTGCCTGAGGACGCCGTGTTGTAGGAGGAATGCTATGGAGTTGAAGATATCGATCGTGACGTGCTCGGACACGCGCGATCTTGCCCGGGACGAGGCTGGAGCCGCACTCAAGGAACTCATCGTGGCGCAAGGCTGGACGGTCGCCTCGCATGTGGTCGTGCGCGACGACGTCAGCGAGATCGGTGATGCCATTGTGGAAGCCGCCGATGTGTGCCACGCCAATGTCGTGCTCACCTGCGGCGGCACGGGGCTTTCGATGCACGACGTGACGCCCGAGGCGACGCGTGCCGTCTGCGACCGCGATGTGCCTGGTATTGCAGAGGCAATCCGTGCGTACTCCATGACCAAGACGCGCCGCGCTATGCTCTCGCGCGCTATTTGCATGCAACGAGGTCATACACTTGTCGTAAACTTTCCCGGTTCTACGAAGGCCGCCCGCGAAAGCTGGGAGGCCATAGCAGACCAGCTGGAGCATGCGGCTCAGATGACAGCGGGCGGCGGACATACCAACTAAGCGGTTTACCTGCGGCGGGACGACCTTATCGGTCGCTCCGCCTTTGTTTTCCACCGAAGCGACGCCGAGGTGCAAGGTAACTCGAAACTATATTCTCTGGCGAGAATAATTTCTCAGTATTATTATTCGCGCGAAAGTATAATCTGATTGCAGATTAAAGCCCGCGGTGGGGTACCCGGGCACAAGGTCCGAAAGGATTGAACATGTTCGATATGGTTTCTCGCCGCGGATTCGTCTCGCTCTCTGCTGTTGTCGCTGCCGGCCTTGGCCTTGCTGGCTGCTCGGGCAACAAGACGTCCGAGCCCGCTGGTTCCGATGCCGGCTCCGCCAAGTCTTCCTCTAAGGAGAAAGCTGTCGAGCTTCAGGTATTCGCTGCCAACTCGCTCGAGAAGGCTCTGCCCGAGGTTCAGGAGCTCTACACCGACCAGACCGGTACCACGTTTGCCGACACACAGTTTAAGGCGTCCGGCGACCTTGTCGAGCAAATGCGCGCCGGTGCCGCCGTCGACGTGCTTATCACGGCCTCCAAGGGCACCATGGATGACGCCGAGGCCGCCGAGCTCGTCGACGCCGACACCCGTGAGGATATGTTCGTCAACGACCTCGTGATCATCCGCGCCGAGGGCTCTGACACCAAGGTCGAGGCCATCGCCGACGTCGCGAACCTGGACGGCAAGATCGCCATTGGCGACGCCAAGACCGTTCCGGCCGGCAAGTACGCCAACCAGGCGCTTGCTTCTGTGGGCCTCTACACCGGCACCCTGTCTCTTATACACATCTGACGCTGCCGACGATCTTACGCGTGTAGA
>URVF01000135.1 GCA_900551185.1 uncultured Collinsella sp.
CCGGTTCTCAAGGTGCACGCCCCGCGGCTCATCCGGTTCCACCGGGCCGCGCGGCGAGGAGATATATTGCCAGACCGGAGGGGCCCCGCGGGCGGGAATCTGGGCGTACACATTTCCTACACACCTTGTGATCCGACTAACGTTTGCCAGCCGTTAACTACCGCTCGCCGAGCATCTCTTTATATAAGGCAGTCTCATGGTTAAAGCGGATACGTCCCCCTAGCTAAAGCACAGCCAGCATCGAGCAACTCATCACGTTCTTCCACCGAGAACCCCTCGGCGTAGACGCGCACCACTGGTTCGGTCCCGCTAGGACGGACCAGCAGCCACGTGTCATCCTCGAATGACAGACGCAAGCCGTCCATATGACTAACGTTTTGCGGCACCTTGCCACAAATCGACTTGGGGTTTACGCCCGGCAGCAGGGTTCGTAACGTTTCGGCATCTTCGGCCTCAAGGCGCAAGTCGCGTCGACCGTAACTCGTCTTACCAAAACTGTCCTCGAGTTGGTCGACCAGAACGCCCAAAGGCGCGTCCGTCTTTGCCATAAGCTCACACAGAATCAGACAGGCGAGGATTCCATCGCGCTCGGGCATATGCGCGGCGATGCCGATACCACCGGCTTCTTCGCCGCCTATGAGGACGCCGCCCTTCTTCATCTCTGCCGCTATATATTTGAAACCGACTGGTTTGACGGTCACGCGGCAGCCAAGCGCCTCGGCAATGCGACGCACGAGCGTCGAGCACGAAAGATTGACGACGACGCGCCCCTCCAAATTACGAAATTGAACCAAGTCGCCCAAAACGAGCGCCATGATCTGATGCGGATGTATATATCTGCCGCGCTCGTCAACCGCGCCGATACGGTCGGCGTCGCCGTCGGTCACCAGGCCAGCGCAAGCTCCGTCCTCGATAACCGTGCGCTCGCAAGCGTCCACCCACGGTTCAACGGGGTCGGGGCAGATATCTTCTTGGTCAGACGCCTGCCCGGCGTGAATCTCGTGCACCTCAACGCCAAGCTCGCGCAGTAAGTCGGCTAGATAGCCCTGGGCTGCGCCGCCCATGGGATCGACAACCACGCGCAGGTGCGCGGCGCGGATGGCTTCGGCATCGACAAACGATGCCACCGCCTGCATATAGTCAGGAATGATATCCGCGGTGCGATATTGCCCCTCGATCCCCATTGGCTCGGGAGCCATAGTCTCTTCGAGCTCTTCGATGACATCCTGGTTGGCGGTCGAGCCGTCACCCATGCGAATCTTGAGGCACAGATAGCCCTGCGGATGATGGGACCCCGTCACCATGAGCGCGCCGCACGCTTCACCGTCATAAGCCGCCGCCCACGTAAGGGCAGGGGTCGGGACAGGTCGCGAAGCGAGCACGGCGTCTAGCCCGTGCGCTGCTAGCACGCCCGCCGCAAGCTCAGCGAACTCGCGCGCCAGGAGCCGGGTGTCGAACCCTATATATACCGTTTTGCCCGGATTGGTCTTTTGCCACAACTCGCCGACGGCATCGGCGATACGGGCAACGTTATCGGCAGTGAAGTCCTCATCGACGCGAGCGCGCCAACCGTCAGTTCCAAAATGAATTATCGCGCACACGCGCAGACACCTCACAGTGTTTGGATCATGGTACGCATGGGGTATACCCGCAACATTGACTCGGCAACCTGCCGGCACCAGCATTCACCATTTGGGCAAATGCTGCCGAGGACATGCAAGCAATAAAAAACCGCCCCGTATGGAGCGGTTTGCCCTTTATATATCGAGCGCCTCGGCCATCGCGGCCGTAGTGATTGCCGTGGTTCCACAGCAACTGCCCACCATTGCGGCACCGGCATGTCTCCATTCGATGCATGCGCGCGCGAAAGCTTCGGGGTTCTCGTGCCATACGGGGCCATCCTGAGTCTGGACCGGATCGCCTACGTTGGGACGCACCGTGACGGGAGTAGTCGCCGATGCAACCATCCTGGGCACCGCCGCGTTCGCGGCCGCAAGCGAACAGCAATTAACACCAACCGAGTTTGCGCCGTGTTTTTCGGCGTACAAAACGGCTGCCTCGATGTTGAGGCCATCGCCCAACAGGTCGCCTTTATCGTCAACGACAAAACTCACCAGAACAGGCATGCCGTCGGCGGCGTCTCGGGCGCCGGCAAGCATGGGCTGCAAATTACGGATAGACGTCACCGTCTCGATCAACAGACCGTCAACGCCGGCGTTGAGCAAGGCGTGCGCCTGTTCGCGCGCAATGCCTCGGATTTCACGATACTCGGCAGAGTCCTCGGCAAACCACTCAATACCGATCGGGCCCATCGAGCCTAGCAGCAGCTGAGGGTGCGCCTGGCGGGCATCGTCGACGGCCCCGCGATTGACCTCCGCCACGGACGGCGCAATCTGGTCGTGTTTGAGGGCATAGCTCGATGCCTGAAAGGTGTTGGTAATGAGCACCTGCGCGCCGGCGGCGACATACAAGCGATGGATACGAGAAACGGTCTGCGGCTCTGCCAGATTCCAAAACGCCGGTGGAATGTCGGCGGCATCGTACTCACTCAACAGAACACTGCCCATGGGGCCCTGCGCCAACAAGGTCTCGCTCGACAAGCGGCGCGCAAGTTCCTCGGCACCAAAGCGGTTGTAATAACTCGTATCCATATATATCCCGCTATTCCTCGACGCTGATTCCCTGCTTTTCGAGATAGGCGAGCCAGCGGTTCATCGTGTCCTCGGAAAGCGCATGCTCCATCATGCAGGCCTCGGAATCGGCTCGCTCAAATTCGACACCGAGCTCCTGAACCAAAAACGTGCGGATGAGGCGATGACGGTACCAGATAGCCGTGCCAACCTCGCGACCGCGATCGGTCAGGATTACCTTGCCGTAGTGCGATTGCTCGACAAGCTCGGATGCCTTGAGCGCCGAAACCGCTTTATTGACCGATGCCTTGGAGACGCCAAGGCGCTGCGCGATGTCGACCGATCGCACGCCGTTGGTTTCCCCCTCTTCGCTTTCAATGCGAACCATGCACTCCAAGTAGTCTTCGTTCGCCACCGTCAGATGTAGTTCGCGCGAGCTATTTGTCGTATCCATGATCTTCCGTCCCTTCTGCATTCAATGGCTGATTCTACCCCATCCAAGCGTCGTGGTATGCCGTGGCATACCGTGCTAGAGTTCTTGTTGCACACGACGACCAAGATTGGAGCGGTCTTTATGGAAAACACCACCACGAGCCCCGATGTCCTCGAGCGCTTTTTGCGCTACGTCCAGATCAACACACAGTCCGAGGATGCAAACTGCGACCAGGTACCCTCGAGCGCCGTTCAGTTTGACCTTGCCAACGTGCTGGCTGAAGAACTGCGCGAGCTTGGTGCGGAAGATGCCCACGTGACCGAGCACGCCTATGTCTGCGCGCATATCCCCGCAAGTGCGGGCGCTGAGGACAAGCCCGCCCTGGGCCTGATCGCCCATCTCGACACCACCGAAGTTGCACCGGGTGCCGGCGTGAAGCCGCACATCGTACACTACGAAGGCGGCGACCTGGTCTGCGGCACGGTTGACGGTAAGCCCGTTGCCATGAGTACCGCCAAGCTTCCCGCCCTGAACGACCTCGCGGGTGAGGACCTGGTCTGCAGCGATGGCACCACGCTGCTGGGCGCGGATGACAAGGCAGGCGTCGCCGAGATCATGTCGCTTGTCGCGCGTATCGCTCAGGACCCTTCTTTGCCCCATCCCGCACTCGGCATTTGCTTCTGCCCTGACGAGGAAATCGGCCACGGAGCCGAGCTGTTGGATATCGCTACCTTTGGCTGCAAGTACGCCTACACGGTCGACGGCGGCCCCATCGGCGAGCTGGAGTGGGAGTGCTTTAACGCCGCCGAGGCGACCGTCCGCTTTGAGGGCCAGTCCATCCACCCGGGCGATGCTAAGGGCCGCATGGTCAACGCAGGCAATCTGTTCTGCGACTTCAACGCGTTGCTCCCCTACGTGCAGCGCCCGGAGTATACGGAAGGCTACGAGGGCTTTTATCACCTTGAGGGTGTATCTGCGACCGTCGATCACGCCACCGCGCGCTATATCGTCCGCGACCATGACGCCGCCAAGTTCCAGCAGAAACTCGACCTTATTGATGCCGCCGCCTCGATGCTCAACCAGCGTCTGGGTGAGGAGCGCGTGACGGTCGAGATTAAGCAGCAGTATCGAAATATGGCCGAGATCGTTCGTGACTATCCCGAGCTTATTGATGTTGCCAAGGAAGCCTACCTTGCCTGCGGCGTTGAGCCCCAAGTGCTGCCGATTCGTGGCGGCACCGACGGCGCTCAGCTGTCGTTCCGCGGTCTGCCCTGCCCCAACCTTTCCACCGGCGGCTATTGCTACCACGGCGTCAACGAGTTCGTCCCGGTCAGTTCGCTCGTCAAGATGACCGACGTGCTCCAGGAGCTCGTCGCCCGCTTTGCATAAGCCTGGCTGCACAAGTCCAAAAGACGAATCGCCCCGTCCTCAACCGAGAACGGGGCGATTTTTTTGCTGCAATGAGAACAGGCTGACGCACGCCAACCTCTTAACGCAAGGAGTGTCCCAAACTGCCGGCACAAAAGGAACGTCCCCAAGTGCCAAGTGTTCCGGCAACGCCGATGTTTTGGCAACGACAGACACTATGACCCAATCCGAGGGCACTAA
>URVF01000136.1 GCA_900551185.1 uncultured Collinsella sp.
ACGCGTAAGATCGTCGGCAGCGTCAGATGTGTATAAGAGACAGGCCTTGTGCGTGTAAAGCACCTGCGCTAACCGTTGCGCCAATCGCCCGCAGGGATTGAGTATAGCGGAAACCCCGTGCTGTTCACCGCTAATTCATAACGAAACTTACGCGGCGACTTCGGCGCCCTTGTCCTCGTCGATAAAGAAGCGCTTGTACCAGATGAGGAACGTCAGCGTGGTATAGATCTTGCGCTGGTTGAGCGCGCGACCCTCAAAGTGATCGTCAAGCAGTTTCATGAGCGCATCGGTATCAAAGAAATCAGCAGCCCACGGTGCGGTGAAGTATTCCTTTACGTAGTCGTAGTACTTTTGCTCGCGCAGCCAGAACTTGACCGGTACGGGGAAGCCCACCTTCTTACGAGTTGCCCACTCATCGGGCAGCGTGCGGTTGGCAGCGTGACGCAGAACGAGCTTGCAGCCTTCTTCGTTAACACGGTAGTTGGCGGGAATGTGCTCGGCAAACTCCATGACCTTCTTGTCCAGGAACGGGACGCGAAGCTCCAGAGAATGCGCCATGCACATCTTGTCTGCCTTGAGCAGGATGTCGCCCGGTAGCCACATGTTCATATCCAGATACTGTTTCTTGGAAAGCTCGCAGCAGTTGGGAACCTGCTTGTAGTACTCGGCGCACATCTCGGCGGCGTTCTTGCCGGTGTCATAAGCGGGCTTGAGCACCTCGTCGACCTCGGAGGGATCGAACACCTTTGCCTGACCCACATACCAGCGCTCGGGAACCTCGGCGCATTTCGTCAGGAAGTTGTGGCCCTTAAAGTAGGGGAGATGCTGAACGAGCGAGCCCAGGGCGCGACGTACGCCGAGCGGCACGCGCTTCTTAAAGGAGCGCATCTCGGGGGTGTCCTCGTACCACTCGTAGCCGGCAAACAGCTCGTCGGCACCCTCGCCCGAAAGGACGACGGTGACCTCCTCGGAAGCCATCTGCGCCAGATAGTACAGCGGCACGCTGGACAGGTTCGATTGCGGCTCGTCCATGTGGTACTGGATATCGGGCAGCGCATCGAAGAACTCGTCGGCGGTAATCATCTTGCGGACGTTCTTGATGCCCAGCTTGTCGGAAAGCTCGGCAGCGTAGTTGGTCTCGTTGAAGTTCTTGTAATCAAAGCCGACAGAATACGTGGTGTCAGGCATGAGACAGGCGGCAATGTAGCTGGAGTCCACGCCGCCAGAAAGGAACGAGCCCACCTTAACATCGGCGATTCGGTGCGCAGCGACGCTTTCGTGCACGACCTTGTCGCACTCGTCCACGTACTCCTCGAAGGTCTTGGAGTTGTCGTCGGTGAAGTCGCAGCTCCAGTAACGCTTGATGTCCATGGTGTTGGTCGTCAGGTCATACGTAAAGCAATGCGCCGGGGCAAGCTTGAACACGCCCTTAAAGAAGGTCTCCTCCGTGGCGGGGAATTGCAGCGTCAGGTAGGGGCGCAACGCGTCGTGGTTGACAGCCTTCTCAAACTTGGGATGGTCCAGGAAGCTCTTGATCTCGGAGCCAAATAGCAGCGAGCCATCGGATGCCTGGTAGTAATAGAACGGCTTGATACCAAAGATATCGCGAGCGCCAAAGAGTTTGTTCTTGTTCTGGTCGTGAATCACGAACGCGTACATGCCGCGCAGGCGGTTGACCAGGTCCTCGCCCCACTCCTCGTAACCGTGTACCAGGACCTCGGTATCGGCGTTGCAGTGGAAGGCGTAGCCGGCTGCCTCCAGCTCGGCGCGAAGCTCCTGGAAGTTGTAGATCTCTCCGTTGAAGACAATCGTGACCTTGCCGTCGTCGCTCGACATGGGCTGAGCTCCAGCTTCGGAAAGATCAAGAATCGAAAGACGACGGAAACCAAGGGCAACGTTGTCGACGATATGCTGGCCGCCCATATCGGGACCACGGTGGATGATGCGATTCATCATGGCCGTGAGAACCAGCTCACTCTGTTCATCTGTACCGGTAAAACCGACAAAACCGCACATGCAAGATCCTTTCTGCTGACGGCTCAGGTGTACTGCCGCAAGGATTGCGGCAGCTGATGTCAAATAATCTTTACTATCATGCCAATCTTTTGTTTCGTGATAGGGCATAAGCGCCGAGGGGACCGAAAAAACCACGGCCCGATCTTCAGGCGAAGCGGCGGGCCGTGGTTGCGAATGCTATGTATGAGCGGTTAGCGCTTGCTGCGCTCGGCGAGACGGTGCTCCACCTTGGTGACGATGTGGATAAGCGGAATCGTCACGACCAGATAGTAAAGTGCGGCGCAAATGTAGGGCGTAATGTTGCCCGTGGTGGCCGTGAGGTTTTTGGAGAACAGCATGAGCTCCATGACGCCAACGCTCGAAAGCAGTGACGTGTCCTTGTACAGCATAACGAACTCGCTGGTCATAGTCGGTATAACACAACGTACGGCCTGCGGGATCACGATGCGCGACATAACTTGGGACCAAGTCATGCCAAGCGAGTAGGCGGCTTCCGCTTGACCATGCGGTACGCTCTCGATACCGGCACGGAAAATCTCGGCAAGGTAGGCCGAGCAGTTGATGGCGAGCACGCCGACGCCGAGCGGCAGATTGGGCACGTTGAGACCGATCATAGGGAACCCAAAGAACGCAATGTAGATCTGCAGGAAGAGCGGGGTTCCGCGCAGGACGTTGATGTATGTCACGGCGATGCCGCGCAGCATACGACTATGACTGATTTTCATAAAGGCAAACAGCAAGCCGATGGGGATGGCGAGCGGAAAACCGATGGCAGTCACGGCAAGTGCTATGCCCCAGCCCTTAAAGAGCGAGGCGATTGAGGTGACGATAATCTGCGGCTTGCAGAACATGCCCAAAAACGGGTTGGAGTTCCACGCGGCAACCCAAGGCTGGGCATCGAGCCAAGCGACGATTTCTTGGACCATGGTGCTCTCCGAGACGCTGATGGTGGGGCTCTCGGGAAGATCTCGCTTGTCGTCGTCGGCGACATAACTGCCGGTGACGGCATAGGCACCCGCGTTGCTCGGGAATACGACGTCGGGGACAACAACGCGAATCTGCGAGCCGGCAGCGACGGGATCGGCGAACTTGATGACGAGCTTTGAGCCGTTCAGCGAGCACGATGCCTTGACACCCGTCTGGTTCAGTCCGTCGAGCAGCGTGACCTTAACATCGGTGCTTTCAAACGATCCGCCCTCGGGCAGCTCAAGCTCAATTTGCGAAACGTCGCCCTCGTCGCTACCCGTTGTCGCTTCCCAGGTCAGGCGGGTTGCGATGCCGCCGAGCACGCCGCTGCCGCCGTCTTCGTTTGACTTGGCGGTCGCCGAGGTGACGGCGAGTGAAGCACCCGTCGCGTCGTCTGAGTTCGAGGCATCCGCGTTATCGGACCCGCTCGTGGGTGCCATGCCAAACCACTTCTCGTACAGTTTGTCATAGGCACCGGAGCTCTTGATCTTGGCAAGGGCATCGTTGATGGCCTGTGTCAGCCCGGGGTTGTCTTTAGAGACGGCAATGCCAAACTGCTCGCCCGTCGGAACCTCTTTGATGATCTCCATATCGGTAAAGGAGTTCGAAACCATCCACTGCTCAACGGGCAGATCGCATACGACCGCCTGACACTGACCACTCATGACGGCGGTGAAGGCTGCCGTCCAGTCGTCAAAGTTGACGGTGGTTGCCTGTGGCAGGTTCTCGATCGCCCACTCCTCGGACGTGGTACCCGACTGCACGGCAATTTTGACGCCCGGTGCGTTGAGGCTATCGACCGTGTCGTATCCAGTGTTCTTTGCAACTGCGACGCCCTGGTTGGAGTCGATATAGGGATCGGTGAAGTCGACCTCTTCCTTGCGCTCGTCGGTAATCGTGATGTTACATGCGCCGACATCGGTCTTTACACCCTGCTTGACCATGGGGATAATGCCGTCGAACTTTTGCGCCGGCAAGTAGTTGAGCTCCAGACCGAGTTCGTCTGCGATCATGCCCATGAGTTCATAGGTAAAGCCCTGGTCTTCGCCGGAATCGTTGACGTATTCAAACGGGGGCGTGGCCAAGTCACTTGCGACGGTGAACTTGCCATTCTCGACGAGTGTGTAGGTGCTCGAGGCGTTCTGGGAGGACGAACAGCCGCTCGCGCCGATGGTGGTGGCAAGGGCCACAACGATCGTCGCGAAGGCGCAGACGATGCGCCGGGTCAACTGGACATGTGCCGAGTGGTGGCGACGTTCGAAGTGTCGTTTCATCTGGAATCCTTTGCTTGGGCATGATGGGTCGGCATTGTGGGTCAATGAGGCGCATCAAGACATTTGGATAAAGAATAGCACACAGATTTCCTTGTTTTTACACGGGGTGGACACTGTTGTCATTTATTGGCCCACAGCACAGTCCATGCAATTTTTTAGAAGGCTGCAGTGCGCGCAAGGCCAGGTGGCATATTAGGATGGTTGATAATACAGAATGTTTCATCGTTTCTGCCGCGGGACGTCTTTTGCCCTTTAAGGCTGAATTTAGCGAGAGAGGTCTTTGTATGTCGAGTCCGACACAAGAGAAGCTAACTCTGATGCGCTATATAGAGTTGCTCGAGGAAGATGGCCTTGTTGTTTCCAGACCTGTCTCTTATACACATCTCCGAGCCCACGAGACTAGGCATGATCTC
>URVF01000137.1 GCA_900551185.1 uncultured Collinsella sp.
TCTACACGCGTAAGATCGTCGGCAGCGTCAGATGTGTATAAGAGACAGGCTTCTTGTTGGGTGCGGTGGTGTTTTTTATCGTGGCCCTGCTGCGGCTCGATACCTATACCGCCAACTTGCCGTATCGTATCCTGAGCCAGCAGCCCATTGTGGCGACCGACAAAACGGGTCGCTTTACACAGCTGGGCCGCTTGCTCGACCGTGCCGAGCAGCGCTATGAGGAGTGCCGCCGCAAGGGCGTGCCGCACGGCGCGTTTCAGCGCGCAGTAGTTCGCGTGTATCGCAACCATTGGGGAGGTTCTGATGATCGATAAGTTGATGTCTCGCCGCTGTCTGATCGAGGCGGCTGCCGGCGCGCTGCTGCTTTCGGGCTGCTCATCTCAGGACGAATCCTCGACAAATAAGGTAAAAAAGCAGGACGAGATTAAAAAGGCCGAGGCCTCCGACCAGTCCAAGCATCTGCGCGATAAGGACGAGCTGTACGAGGTCTATGATGACTCGGGCATTGTGACCATGTACCTGACGGTCTCGCGCGGCAACAGCTCCGAGAACACGGACCATAGCTGGGCCGAGATCAACACGTACTCGGTGTATGACTATGCCGACATGGGCGTGACGCGCTATCAGGTTATGGGCCTGCTGCAGGCGGGCGACGAAGACGGCCCGGTGGCCGGCGAGGTTGGCTATGGCGAGGAAGCGCCCAATGCCACCGTGCAGGTGCGCGGTCAGACATCGAGCATGAACTCGCAAAAGAATTACAAGGTGGAGCTCAAAAAGGGCAAGGGTACCTGGCGCCAACAGCGCGCGATTGCGCTCAACAAGCACATGGGCGAGGGTATGCGTTTTCGCAACAAGATGGCCTACGACCTTATCCGTGGGATTCCCCAGATGATGGGTCTGCGCACGCAGTTTGTGCATCTGTGGGTGTGCGACCAGACCGAAAAGTCCAACGACACCTTTGAGGACTACGGCCTGTTTACGCAGGTGGAGCAGCTCAACAAGACGGCGCTAAAGGTACATGGCCTGGATAAGAGCGGGCACCTGTACAAGGTGAACAGTTTTGATTTCCATCGCTACGAGGACACCATTAAGCTCGCCGACGATCCCGACTACAACCAGGCAAGCTTTGAGGGCATGCTCGAGATTAAGGGCGATACGGACCACACCAAGCTCATCGAGATGCTCGATGCGCTCAACGACGAATCGCAAAAGATCGATGATGTGCTCGATACCTACTTTGATACCGAGAATTTGGTCTATTGGATGGCGTTTCAGATCCTGACGGGCAACTGCGATACGCAGAACCGCAACTGCTATCTGTACAGCCCGCTTAACTCCAAGGTCTGGTACATCCTGGATTGGGATAACGACGGCATGCTGCGTAAGCTTGAGCTGAGCCTGACGGGGTTCTCGGATTATGCGAGCTGGGAGCGCGGCGTAAGCAACTACTGGGGCAACGTGCTGTTCAATCGTGCGCTGCGCAGCAAGTCGTTCCGCAGCGAACTCGACCGTGCCGTCAAGGACTTGCGCTCGTATTTGACCGAGACTCGCCTGGCCAAGATGATCAAGCACTACCGCGAGGTGACTGAATCCCTGGTCTTTGCTTCGCCCGATATCGACAATCTGCCTGTCACCAAGGACCAATACGAGCAGATCGCCGCGGCGATTCCCTCCGAGATCGAGGAGAACTACAAGAGCTTTCGCGAGAGTTTTAAAAAGCCCATGCCGTTCTACATCGGCGTGCCGCAGATCGATAACGGTAAGCTGCGTATTAACTGGGATGCGTCCTACGACTTTGAGGCGCGCGACATTCGCTACACCGTGGAGCTTGCGCGTGACTATGCCATAAGCGACGTGGTCTTTAAGGCCGAGGACGTGCTGCTTCCCGAGGTGACCTGTGATGCGCCCGATACCGGCCAGTTTTTTGTGCGCGTGCGTGCCACCAACTCCGACGACTTTACGCAAGATGCGTTTGACTACTATGTGACCGACGACGGCAAGCACTACGGCATGAAGTGTTTTTACGTGCAAGACGGCGGTAAGGTCGTGGAGGACACGTATGAGGAGGGCTAGCGCGCTGCTTGAGCGCTTGGCGGCTCCGCCTGCGCGTGCAACGCAGGAGCGTTACCGCCACGAGCTAAAATATCTCATTAACGAGGGCGAGCACGCCGCGCTTGCCTGTCGCATGGCGCCGGTGTTTAAGCTGGACAAGCATGCGCGGGCGGGCGGTTACACTATTCGCAGCCTGTATTTTGACGACTACTGCAACTCGGCCTACGAGGAAAAAGACGCCGGTATTCTCATGCGCAAAAAGTATCGCGTGCGCATCTATAACGGCAGCGACAAGGTGATTAAGCTCGAGCGCAAAAAGAAGTACGGTAGCTGGATTTACAAGGAGGATGCGCCACTTACGCGCGGTGAGTTTGAGCAGATTCTGGCTGGCGACTACGACTTTTTGCTGAGGAGCCCTTATCCGCTCTGTCGCGAGTTCTACATCGAGTGTATCTGCAACATGATGCGCCCGCGGACCATCGTGGACTATGAGCGCGAGCCGTGGGTGATGGACGAGGGCACCGTGCGCATCACGTTTGACATGAACGTGCGTGCCGCGGTGGGTAGCTTTGACATCTTTGACGCTACCTTGCCCGCGCTGCCCGTGCTGGAGCCCGGAAAGCTGGTGATGGAGGTCAAGTTTACCGAGTTTTGCTCGCAGCTGGTGCGCGATATGGTGCCGCCGGGTGCGGCCGAACTCACGGCGGTCTCTAAGTACTGCCTGTGTTACGAAAAGACCGCCTACCTGCACGGATTTACCTACTGGGAATCGGATTATGAGAACCGAGGGGATATTTAGACCATGAGCACAAGGGACTTTTTTAAGAACTCCGTCTTGGAGGCGTTCGGTCAGGTCGACCCTGCCAAGATCGGCCTGTCGCTGCTCGTGGCGCTCGCCATGGGCATCCTGATCTACTACGTGTACAAGCGCTTTTTTACCGGTGTGGTGTATTCGCGTAGCTTTGCCGTGACGCTCGTGGGCATGTGCGTGCTTACATGCATGGTCACGCTCGCGATCTCGACAAACGTGGTCATCTCGCTCGGTATGGTCGGTGCTCTGTCTATCGTCCGCTACCGTACGGCGGTCAAGGACCCGCTCGACCTGCTGTATCTGTTTTGGGCCATTACCACAGGCATTACGGCAGGCGCCGGCATGTATGCGCTCGTGGGGCTTACGGCAGTGGTGATCGTGGTGATGATCGCCGGTTTTGCGAGCCACCAGGACAAGGCGCGCGTGTACATGATGGTCATCCACTACACGGGCCAGACCACCGGCGACGATATCGTGCGTGCATTTGGCCGCACCAAGTTCACCGTCAAGTCCAAGACCATGCGCGGCGACAAGGTCGAGATGGCCGTCGAGGTGTTCTCGGACGGTGTGGATATGCCCTATACGGACGCCATCCGCGCGCTCGATGGCGTGGAGGACCTGACGCTCATTCAATATAACGGCGAGTACCACGGGTAGAACCCTAGCGAGCAGATTGCACAAAGAGGGGCGCTCCTGGTCGAGCATACGTCAGCGAGCGGGCAGCTGCCGGGCGATCTGCCGCTCAAACCGTCGCTCGCGTACATAAAGTACGCTTCGCTCCTCTTTCGCGGCACCTCGCCACGTCAGCTGCCCGCTCGCTGACGTTTGCTCCACCTGGTGGACTGATTTGGTTCGTATGCCGTCTTCGCGGGTATTATGGTGAAAGCGATTTCAACGACAGGGGTGCTCGTGGTAAAGATGAAAGATGTGGCCGAGCTGGCGGGCGTTTCGAGCGCCGCCGTCTCGCGCTACCTCAACGGTGGATATATCTCGGCGGATAAGGCCGAGCGCATTAAGCAGGCAATCGAGTTGACCGGATACGTGCGATCCAGCCAGGCTCGCGCGCTGCGCACCGGTTCCACCAAGCTCATCGGCGTCATCGTACCTAAGATTAACTCGGAATCCGTAAGCCGCATTACCGCCGGTATTGGCCAGGTGCTCGGTCGCCGTGGCTACCAGATGCTGCTTGCCAATACCGATAACGTGGCCAATCGCGAGCTCGAATACCTCGATTTATTCCAAAACCATCCGGTCGATGGCATCGTGCTCGTGGCAACCATGATCACCGATGAGCACCGTCGCGCGATTGAGTCGTGTCGTGTGCCCATTGTGTTGATCGGCCAGCATGTCGAGGGCACGGCGTGCGTCTATCACGACGATTACGAGGCTGCCTTTGAGCTGGGCCATGCGCTTGCGGGCCGTGTGGACGGCAAGATCGCCTACATCGGGGTTACCGAGGAGGACCGCGCGGCCGGTTATGACCGCCGTCGCGGTTTTGAGGCCGGCTTGCGCGCCGCGGGTAACCCGCTCGATGCCGCCTTGATTCGCCTGGGCTCGTTTACGCTCGACTCAGGCTATGGTGCAGCACGTGAACTGCTTTCCGTCGCTCCCGATGTTTCGTTTATCGCGTGCGCGACCGACACTATGGCTGCCGGCGCCCTGCGCGCTCTTGACGAGGTGCGTGGCATGGGCGAGGGCGTGCGTCGCGTGAGCGGATTCGGCGACAACGCATTTTTGCTGTCTCTTATACACATCTCCGAGCCCACGAGACTAGGCATGA
>URVF01000138.1 GCA_900551185.1 uncultured Collinsella sp.
GGCCTGGCGGTGCGCTCTAAGCTGTCGACCTGGGATGACTATGCGATTATGGCTATGGTCGAGGACGGCCTGGGCGTTAGCATTCTTCCCGCGCTCATCTTGCGTCGCTGTCAGTTCGATGTTGCCGTGCGTCCGCTCGAGGGACATCCTCATCGGCAGATCAATGCGATATATCGAACGGCCGATGTTTCGCTTGCCGCCGTCCGTTTCCTCGAATACCTCTAAACGTGTGCGCGTCATTGCCCACTTTGGGCAAATCTCAGAGTCTGGTGCATTTTCTTATGAAATTGAACTTTCGAATGAGGTGCCGCGTTATACTGCTGCCTAAATTGAACCTTGGTTCAATTCGTATTCTATAAAATGAACTTTGCCAGCAAGGAGGTTCTAGTGGCCCAAGAGACGTTTAGCGATCGCCTGCGACAGACTATGTCCGATCGTGACGTTCGCCAGTCGGACGTAATCCGCGCATCGGAGATGCTCGGCAAAAAACTCGGCAAGAGTCAGATGAGCCAATATGTGAGCGGCAAGACGATCCCGCGGCGCGATGTGGCTGAGCTGCTCGCCCGTATTTTGGAGGTCGATGTTACCTGGCTGCTTGCCGGCGACGCCGATCAAGGCGAGGCATCATCACCCCGCAACGATTCCAAGCCCGAACCCCATCCCTCAGCTCAAATTGCAAGGAGCACCACCATGCGTACTTTTTCTAAATCCACCAAGCTCGATAACGTCCTGTATGACGTGCGCGGTCCCGTCGTCGACGAGGCCGCCCGTATGGAGGACGAGGGCGAGCGCATCCTCAAGCTCAATATCGGCAACCCGGCGCCCTTCGGTTTCCGCACGCCCGATGAGGTCATCAAGGACATGCGCCAGCAGCTGCCCGACTGCGAAGGCTATTCCAACTCGCGTGGCCTGTTCTCCGCGCGCAAGGCGATCATGCAGTATTCGCAGATCAAAGGCCTGCCCAACGTTCAGATGGAGCATATCTACACGGGCAACGGCGTGTCCGAGCTCATTCAGCTTTCGATGAACGCGCTGCTCGACAATGGCGACGAGATTCTGATCCCCAGCCCCGACTATCCGCTCTGGACGGCGTGCGCAACCCTTGCTGGCGGTCATCCCGTACATTATCTGTGCGATGAGCAGGCGGATTGGTATCCCGACCTGGAGGATATGGAGTCCAAGATCACGAGCGCGACCAAAGCCCTCGTCATCATCAACCCCAACAACCCCACGGGTTCTGTCTATCCGCGCGAGGTGCTCGAGGGCATCGTCGAGATTGCACGCAGGCATCAGCTGATGATCTTTGCCGATGAGATCTACGACCGCCTGTGCATGGACGGCTACGAGCACGTCTCGATTGCCTCGCTCGCCCCCGATCTGCCCTGTGTCACCTTTAGCGGCCTTTCCAAGTCGCACATGATCGCGGGCTATCGCATTGGCTGGATGGTGCTTTCGGGCAACCAGCGCTGCATGAGCGACTTCATCATGGGCATCAACATGCTCTCTAACATGCGTCTGTGTTCCAACGTGCCGGCTCAGTCGATCGTTCAGACGGCACTCGGTGGCCATCAGTCCGTTAACGACTACATCCGTCCCGGCGGCCGTGTCTACGAGCAGCGCAACTTTGTGTATGAGGCGCTCAACAAGATTGACGGCATCTCGGTGGTTAAGCCGCGTGCGGCGTTCTACATCTTCCCCAAGATGGATGTGAAGAAGTTCAACATCACCGATGACGAGCAGTTCGCCCTTGACCTGCTGCACGAGAAGAAGATCCTGATCACGCGTGGCGGCGGCTTCAACTGGGCTGAGCCCGACCACTTCCGTATCGTGTACCTGCCGCGCATGGAAGTACTCAAAGAGTCCCTCGAAGACCTCGCCGATTTCTTTGACCATTACCGCCAGTCGTAGGGGATAGAAACTCCGCACTATGAAAAGCTCCCTGCAGTTGTTTTGCTGCAGGGAGCTTTCTTGAATCGGCGGAACTAAATAACAATCCCGTTGCAGTGGTCGATTTCGTGTTGGATGATCTCGGCGGTGTAGCCCGAGAAGTTTTTGATGCGGTGGACGAAGTTCTCGTCCAAATACTCCACCTTAATGCGGCGATAGCGGGTGCAGGGACGCTCGCCGATCAGCGAGAGGCATCCTTCGCTCGTCTGATAGGCATTGACCTGCTCAAGAATTTGAGGGTTGTACATCAGGAGCGCCCTGTTTCCGTCCTTTACGCAGATGATGCGTTTGCGCACGCCGATCATGTTGGCGGCGAGGCCCACGCACTCGTGCTCATGCTCGTGGAGCGTATCTAGGAGGTCCTGCCCGGTCGCGGTGTCGTCGGGCCCCGCGTCTTCGGAAGGTAGGCGCAAAAAGAACTCGGATTTCATGATGGGCTTAATCATGGCGGGCTCCTCATGTCTCATGCTTTCGTGGACTTTTAATAATAGCGCGGAAGGAAAGCTGTGCGTCCGCGTTACAATCTTTCGACGTTGGACCATGTTGTCAGACTCGTCGTGTACGGCGTCTGGCGTAAGTCTAGGGCTCATTTTTCGCCCTGGACTGTTCCTCTGGGGCGATGCAACTGTCGTTCCAAGAGGAAGGAAATGCATGGGGAGCAAATCTCAGCAACAAGTTCAAGTAACGCCATCGGCCACTGCGGCGCTTCTCGTCGTTATGTATATTGCGGCCTTTGTTGCCGCGTTTAACGAGAACATCATTAACGTGGCGTTGCACGACATTATGGCGGCCTTTTCGGTGAGTGCCACCACGGCGCAGTGGCTCGTCTCGGGCTACATGATTGTGACGTCGATCTTTACGGCCATCATGGCCTTCCTGTCCGGCCGTTTCTCGACGCGCAAGCTGTTGTTTTTCGCATGCGGATGTATGGTCGCCGGCGAAGTCCTGTGTCTGATCGCTCCGTCGTTTAGCGTTTTGCTGCCAAGTCGTATTTTGCAGGCTGCGGGATCGGGCATCTTGTTTCCGCTCATGATGAACGTGGTGCTGTCTTGCGCCCCGCGCGAGAAGCTCGGTCTGTATCTGAGCCTGGGTGGTGCCTGCATTACGCTAGGGCCGGCGTTTGGACCTGTGATCAGCGGTCTTATGTGCACGTTGTTTGGCTGGAGGGCGGTGTTCGTAGTGCCGCTGGTGGCCGGCATTGTGGTCGCTGCGGCGGGCGTAAAGCTTGTTCAGAATGTCGGAGAGCGCTCGAGCACCACGCTTGACATTCTGTCGGTTGTTTTGCTCGCCGCCGGCATTACGGCATTTGTGTATTCCGTAGGCGAGTTCTCGACCAATCTGATTGCCGGCATCGTGGCTCTTTTCGCCGCCATTGTGCTGCTCGGCCTGTTTGCGGCCCGTCAGCTCAAGCTCGAGCATCCGGTGCTTAACGTGCGTCCCATGGCGAGCTTTCGCTTTTGGCCTGCGTGTTTGCTTGTGGTGGTGTCGATGATGACGACGTTCTCGATGAGCGTTTTGTTGCCGCTCTATTTTGAGGGCGCATACGGCATGACCGCACTTATTGCGGGCTTGCTCATTTTGCCGGCGATTGCCTGCAACGCCGTGACCTCGATTGTGGGCGGACGCGTGATGGACGCCCGTGGCGCATGGCCGCTGCTGCCGGTCGATTTTGCCCTGATTGCCGTGGGGCAGACTGCCATCTCGATGACGGCGGCAAGCATGAACATCGGCGTTGTCGTGGCGCTGACCGTTGTGGTGTATGCCGGAGTCGGCCTGGTGCTGAGTCCCTCGCAGACGGCCGGCTTGGAGACGCTGCCTGCCGCTGAGCATCCTCACGGAACGGCATTGCTCAACACGTGGAACATGATTGCCGCATCGTTTGGCCCGTCGCTGTTTATCGGCCTGCTCTCGAGTTCTGCGGTGACTGCCGGCGCCGCTGGCGCTGCGACCGACGTTGCCCAGGCGATTGGATTTGCAGCTGCCGTGCGTGTGGCGGCTGTAATTGCCGTGGTCGGGTTCGCGGTGTCGCTGGTGTACGCTCGTCGCGAGTCGCACATGTCGCATTAATGTGTGCACATAGATTCTGCAGCTAGATTGGATGGCGACACCATAAACTAATGGACGTTTTGCCGAGAGGCATGAATGTTTAAAGCGCAAAGAGTGCGCGACGGGCCCCGCGAATGGGGCGATGATGCCCGAGAGGGCCAAGAAGGAGTCTCATGTCCGAGAACGAAGAGATCATGAACGAGACCGAGAACGAGACCATGGCTGCCGAGGTTGAGGCAGTCGAGACCGTGGAGACCGAAGCTGCCGAGGTTGAGGCTGCTGACGAGGTTTCCGCCGAGGAGGAGGCCGAGGTTGTCGAGGCCGCCGTTGATTACGATGACGAAGAGCTGATGGACAAGATGCAGAAGGCCGCCCGCCTGCTGCGTAGCCGTCGCTTTGCTATTTCCAAGGAGGAGGAGGCCAAGGCCGAGCGCATGGCGAACATCGAGCGCGCCATCAAGCTTCTTGACCTCAAGCCCAAGATGGAGCAGAAGGAAATGTCCGACCTGCTGGGCATGCGCCTCCGTGAGCTCGATGGCCTGATGGCTGAGGCCGAGGCTGCCGATCTGGTCGGCCGCATCGACGACGCCGAGGGCGATATGCGCACTGTCTCTTATACACATCTCCGAGCCCACGAGACTAGGCATGA
>URVF01000139.1 GCA_900551185.1 uncultured Collinsella sp.
TACGAGATCATGCCTAGTCTCGTGGGCTCGGAGATGTGTATAAGAGACAGGTAGACACCTTGGACCTCGTCGATGTGGTTGCCGGTGACAAAGCTCTTGGGCAGCAAGATCTTGCCCTTGTAGTGTTCCTTGAGTGCGGCCGTGACGTCATCGCGCCCGAGCTTAAACGGAATCACCAGGTCGGGCGAGAAGTCGCCCGAAAGCTGACCGGGCGCTACGGCGGAGTTGCCGCAGTACGGGCAGGTGGTGACAGCGACGGTGCCGTCGGACACGAGCTCGGCGCCGCACGACGAGCAGATGTAACCGGCGTTTTGAGCCAGCTCCTGCACGGCATCGTCGACAGCAGGCTTGGGCGTTGCGGCTGCCGCATCGGCTTTGGCATCGGCCTTGTCCTGGCGCTCGCGATAGAGGGCCTCGACTTCTTCGACTTCAAAGCGCGAGTCACAGTAGTCGCAGACGAGCTTTTGCTCGGCGCTTGCAAAATGCAAGGGGCCACCGCAGGCAGGGCACTGATAGTTAACGCTCTCGAAGGCCATGATCGGTCCTTTCCGTGCCGGGGGCTATGCGCCGATGGCGCCGCCGCAGTATTCGCAGCGCCCGCTGGCATCGGGAATGGTGGTGGCTCCGCAGAAGGGGCAGGTCACCGCGGTCTTGGGGGCCTTGGCGGCCACGACGCTGTCGCGCGTCTCCTGGCGCAGCTGCACCAGCGCATCGCGGACTTCGGTTGCCTGGCGCTTGGCCTCGCGGTATTCGATGGAGCCGCGCTGATCGATGGTGGAGTCGTTCACGCGCAGGTTGATCTCGGTAAAGTACGGCGTGTTGACGTGGATGGTCAGATTAAAGTCGTAATCCAGGTCGTAGCGCGGCGGGTTGTAGCTCTCGCGCTCGCCGTCCTTGGTCTCGCGATAGATCTCGGTGCGCTGCTCGTCGATATCCATATCGCAGCCGAGTACCTGCGAGAACTCGATGATGTCGGGATTGGCGTCGCGCCAGCGGCTCTGCGAAGTGATGATCAGCAGGCCCGCGTCCTCATCGAGCATAATATTGGTGCGCCCGGCAGAAAGCGTACGCGTGGGGTTGAACGAAGACAGGCGCTCGGCGTTGGCCTCGCGGTAGGCGAGTTGCTCACGGATATCGTCCGCGGTGCTGGAGCGATAGCCGTGAAAGTAGGGGGAGAGCTTGCCGGCGCACTCTTTGCACAGGTAGCCTTCATTGATTTTTGTCTTACCTAGAAGTCCCAGCTCGGTACCGCAAATCGCGCACTCTTTCTTCTCGAACATCTTGTCAAAGAAGCCCATGGTTGCCTCCCATCAACTGGTAGCGTGTGTCACTTTTGATGATGGGGGAGTGCGCGATCCTTCGCGATACCCAGACGGCTCAAGGAGTCTCCACAACTGGGACACATGGCCCATTTTTCATCCGACACATAGGGACACTCCTTGCTGCGGGTAGTCATTGGACACTCATTGGGGACGTACTTAAATGAGTGGCAGCTGGGGACACTCCATGCCGAATGTGGCGGCTGCCGAATGTGGGCGCCGTCCTTGCTACGCCACGGTCACGGCAACCTGGGCGTAGCGGCTGCAGGGGCGCTCGGTGCGCGTCTGCACGGTGAAGGTGAGCACAAAGCGGTCGCCGGGCTGCGCGTCGGTGGGCACGATAAAAGCGGCGTCCACCGCGCATTCCTGCCACAGCGACAAGTCTTGGGCGCCTGCATAGCTCGACGGGTCCACGGCGACATCCCAATGTGCATCAAAGCCCTTGCCGTCGGGGTCGATGACGGTCGCCGCAAGGGCAACGTGCTCGCCGGCTGCGGCGCTGCAGTCGGTCGTGACCTCGACAACATGTGCCGGATGCGAGCAAGACGCCGGATCATGGGCGCACCATTGCGCGCGGGCGGCAAAGTCTTCCTGATAGGCGCGCAGGTAGGGATTGGGGTTGCCGTCTATGGGCGTGCCGATGGCGGCAAAACCGGCGGGTGCGTCCGAATCGGGATGCCCATCAAGAAACATACGGCCGAGCAGTGTATCGAAGTTGCGGTCATCGATACCGCGCAGGCCAAACGGCAGTAGTGGAATGTAGGTCATGCTGTCGCCTTCGGCCATAAAGTCGCCGCGCTCAAACTGCATCGCGGGCATGCCCTCTAGGCCCCAATCCAGACGGGCATGCTTGCCAAACTGGAATCGCTCGGGTTCGTTTTCGTAAGCCCTGCCATCGCCATAGAGCATGTAGCGGGCCATAAGGGGGCCGTTTTCCTGCGTGAGGTTTTGCTCGGGCCAGGGAGCCTGAAACAGCGGCAGCGAATCGGGCTGCGCCATCTTGGCGTCGACATAGCCGCCATACATATAGGGCACGCACCAAAAGATGAGCTCGGGAAAGAGCTCGCGTCCATGGTCGAGCCACGAATTGTCCTGCCCCACGCCATCGGCAACGCCCATCACGCGCACCTTCTGATAGACACGCTGCTGTACGGCGGGCCATTCGGGCGTGTCGCGATAACGCTCGGCAATGCTCATCAGGGCGCGAACTATGGTGTTCATGCCACCCCAGCTGAGCAGCCAGAGCGTGCGCGGGTCGTCGTCCAAGATGGCGTCGGCGATGACGCGCGAACCTGGTGTTTCCTCGCGCACATCACCCTCAAAAGCAACATTTCCCACATACGTACGCTCGATCATCTGAGCAGGCGTGGGGAAGGACGGTTCGCCGGCGGCAGCGGCGTTGGCGTTGAGCTGCGGCCAAGCCTGGGCATATTCATTACTCCAGAGACTTTCGATCCAATGCTCGGGAAACGGACGATACTCACGAAGCTCCCCGGCCAGCGGATCGGGCTCATGAGGCACAACAGCCCACTCGTAAGAGCGACGCCCTTTGGTCCGCCAATGCGAATTCACCTCGCCCAGCGTACGGACGCCATCCCCAAGAAAGTGATACTGCGAAGCCGTATACACCACAGCCTGAACATCAAGCACATTGAGATACAGAGCCAAATGAACGAGCGAGTTCATATCGTCGACTTCCATATCAGTAGTAACAATCACCCGAGTTAACTCTTGGGACATAGGAGCAGCTCCAATCAAAATCAATTCAGCCAGTTACGCGCAAGGCAAGACGGGACCCACGCCCCCATCGCCACCGACCCGGCGTGCCGCCGGAAGCGGCCGGCCAGAGTCTCAGCAATGGAAACACAGCGGGCACTGGGGTTTACCTCTGCAAACATTCCGCAGGGGGCATGGTCCGGCGCAGCGCGAAGCGCAAAGCGCCGAACCATGCATGCCCGAGGACGTTTGCAGAGGTAAACCCCAGTGCCCGCGAAGGGACGGATTACCTATCGACCCTGGCCGACCACTCCCAGCAGCCCACCGGCTCGCCGTCGATGAGTACGTTGCCCCCGTCGAAGTCTTGATAACACAGGTCGTTGAATTGGTGGATCCACACGCCGTGGTTGAACGTCTTCTTAGGCGAGCCGTCGGCCTCGCGATGCACACCGGTCAGGTCCTCGACATGGCTAAAGTAGGTGAGGTGCACGTTGGTTCCGGCGTCACGCAGGCGCGCCGTGAGCGGCAGCACGGTCTGTTGCGGAGACACGAGCTCGTCGCCCTTGGAGTGCGTAAACCACAGTGGCGTCTTGGCGAGCGCAGCTACGTCCTCGTCGGTGGCGTTGAACCACGGGGCACAGCAGGGCAAGCCCGCAGCGAAGAAATCGGGGTAGTCGGCGCACAGGCGCAGGGTCATAAAACCGCCGTTGGAAAGACCGGCGACCACGATGCGGTCGGTGTCGATGCGGTCGGCGTGCTCGGCGACAAACTCGTCGATGAGCGCCTTGAGCACGGGGGAGTAGATACTCTGGTTGGAGTGACCGAGCTGCTCGACGCCGTTGTCCATCCAAAACGTGGGAGACTGCGGCACGAGCACCCAGGCAAAGCCGCCAAAGTAGCGCTGGATCTGGCGCTGCGAGAGGGCAGTCACGCGGTTGCCGATATAGGCGCGCGCGGGGCCCTCGCCCTGCGTGGAGCCCTTGCCTTCGCCGGCGCCGTGCAGGTACACCACGAGCGGGGCCTTTTGGGGCACGACCGTGTCCTCGGGCGCGAAGGGATTGAAGCAGGCCGAGTCTTCTGCCTTAAAGCTGGGCTCAAAGAAGCCGTACTCGAGCGCGATGCCATTGACGGCGGTCTTTTGTACGGCATTGCTCCAGCCCTTGAGCGCGGGGCAGATGTCGCCGCGACAGGTATCGAAGACCAGGCCGCAGGTGGGGTCGTCGCCGTCGTTGCCGGGAAGAGCCGCGAGCTGCGTGACGTGCAGCTGGTCATCGAGCATGCGCGAGCCCATGACGCCGCCTTCGATCTTTTTGGTCAGGCGCTGCTCGGCGACCTCGAGTGCCACATGGGTGCCCACGGTGAGCTTGTGGCCGTTCTCGTCACTCGGATACGCGGCGAGAACGTCGATGTAACCCACGGAGGGCGCGGCATGGTCGGCGCCGTGCTCCTTGCGCATCAGGACCTCGCCCGTGCGCTCGTGACGCTCTGCATATATATGGAAAGTGTTCGAATCGAGATCGTTGGCGCGCACGGTGCAGGGCCTGTCTCTTATACACATCTGACGCTGCCGACGATCTTACGCGTGTAGA
>URVF01000140.1 GCA_900551185.1 uncultured Collinsella sp.
GGAGATGTGTATAAGAGACAGCATTCTGCTCGTGATATTTCTGAGCTCCTTAAGGACCACAACGTGGCCCTCGCACAAAAGACCTTTGCCATGGGCGTTCGCATCGAGCATCCGCAACGCGACATCGACCGAGCCCAATATGGAGCCTCGGCGGGACATCCTGCCCTCGGAGCAGCCCCCTACAAGCTCGTCGCCCATCTTCCCAACGGCCGCAGCGTGTTCTCGTTTTGCATGTGCCCCGGCGGACAGGTTGTTGCCGCCTCTTCAGAACCGTGCCATCTGTGCGTCAACGGGGCCAGCCTCAATGCCCGCGACGGACGCAACGCAAACGCCGCCCTGCTCGTTAACGTCACGCCTGAGGACCTTCCCAACGATGACCCGCTCGCCGGCATCGAGCTCCAGCGTGCCTGCGAGGCGGCCGCCTATCGCCTGGGCGGTTCCAACTGGAACGCACCAGCACAACTCGTCGGAGATTTCCTCGCAGGACGCGCCAGCAAGGCGCCCGGAAAGGTAAAGCCCACCTATCCGCTCGGTGTGACCTGGACGGCAATTGACGAAGCCCTGCCGCAGCATATCGTCGAGTCGCTCCGCCTGGGACTTCCCCTACTCGGAAAAAAGCTACGAGGCTACGACCGTCCCGATGCCGTTCTTACCGGCGTGGAGACTCGTTCGAGCTCACCGGTCACTGTCACCCGAGACCGAACGTGCCATGCCGTGTCGACCCCGGGCCTCTACCCTTGTGGTGAGGGAGCTGGATATGCCGGCGGCATCATGAGCGCGGCCACCGACGGCATCCGTTGTGCTGAAGCCCTGATCGCAGACCTCTAACGCACGAATTCCAGCGCGCAAAAGACATAGGCCCCGAGCTCCACAGGGAACTCGGGGCCTGTTCGCTATTTCTTAAACCGTGCACCCTGGCGTTTTCTGCCCGATGCGAACGTGGAACCCTTACGGGCCTGCGAACGTAAGCGCTCGATCGTCTCGTCCTCAGACGCGCCCTCGAGCATCGCCCGAATCTGAACGACGGCATCGCGCAGGCGCGCCGCCTCCTCAAAGTCCATGGCGGCAGAAGCGTTGCGCATATCCTCTTCCATGGTTTCGACGATCCGCACAAGCTCGTCATGCGGCAGTTCTTCCAACTGCTCCGCAAGTGTCTGCTCGGGCGCCACCGTTTCCGGCACGCCGCCCTCACCCGACTCATCGGGCGTATAGAATGCGCCATGGCCAAGGGAGTCGCCCTTCGAGCGCCCCTTGGAACCCACGGTTTTTTCGGCTTCGGCAATAAAACTTGAGATGTCGTTGATGGCTTTGCGCACCGTCTTGGGCACGATGCCATGCTCTTCGTTATATGCCATCTGAATCTCGCGACGGCGCTGCGTCTCCTCGATGGCCTCTTTCATCGAATCGGTCACAACGTCCGCATACATGATGACTTCGCCATCGGCGTTACGGGCCGCGCGGCCAATCGTCTGAATCAGCGAACGGCGGTTGCGCAAGAAGCCTTCCTTATCGGCATCGAGAATTGCCACCAGTGAGACCTCGGGAAGATCCAAGCCCTCGCGAAGCAGGTTGATGCCAACGAGGACATCAATCTTGCCCTCGCGCAGCGTTCGCAGGATCTCGACACGGTCCATTGTCGCCGTATCAGAATGCATGTAATTGACCTTAATGCCCGCATCAAGCAGATGGTCGGTCAGGTCCTCGGCCATGCGCTTGGTCAACGTGGTCACCAGCACGCGCTCCTTGCGGGCAACGCGCTCGCGAATCTCGTCCTCAAGATCGTCAATCTGACCGCGAACCGGACGCACATCGATCTTGGGATCGAGCAGACCGGTCGGACGAATAATCTGCTCAACGTCGTTCTGGCTCACCCGCAGCTCGTAATCGCCCGGCGTGGCCGAAACATAGATAAACTGGGGTATCCTTGCCTCAAACTCATCGAAACGAAGCGGGCGGTTATCGAGCGCCGAGGGCAGGCGAAAACCGTGTTCCACCAGCGTCACCTTACGCGAGCGGTCACCTTCGTGCATGCCGCGAATCTGCGGCACCGTCACATGGCTCTCATCGATGATGCAGAGCATATCCTTGGGAAAGTAATCGATTAGGGTAAACGGCGGCTCACCCGGTTTACGACCGTCCAGATGACGCGAGTAGTTCTCGATGCCGTTGCAAAAGCCCATCGTCTCGAGCATCTCAAGATCATAATCGGTGCGCTGCTGCAGACGCTGCGCCTCGAGCAACTTGTCGGTCGCCTTGAGCTCCGCCACGCGCTTCTCGCACTCTTCGCTGATCGATTTCAGAGCCGCCTTGACCTTCGGCTTCTCGGTCACGTAGTGCGATGCCGGCCATACGGGGATGGCCTCGTACTCACGAAGCATCTCACCGGTGACCTCATCGATCTCGGCAATCAGCTCGACCTCGTCGCCAAAGAACTCAAACCGCAACGGATGCTCGGCATAAGGCGGATACACGTCGACAACATCGCCGCGCACGCGGAACGTGCCGCGTGCCAGGTCATAGTCATTGCGATCATATTGAATGTCGATAAGTGCATGGATAAAGTCATCGCGCTCGAGCGGCACCTTCTTGTCGACGTTTGGAGCCAGACCCGCATAGTCCTCAGGAGAGCCAATGCCATAGATACACGAGACCGATGCGACAACGATCACATCGCGTCGAGAGAGCAGCGATGCGGTCGCCTGATGTCGCAGCATCTCAACCTCTTCGTTAATCGAGGAGTCTTTCTCGATATATGTATCGCTTTGCGGCACATACGCCTCGGGCTGATAGTAGTCGTAGTACGAGACGAAGTAGACCACAGCGTTGTTGGGAAAGAACTCTTTGAGCTCGCTCGCAAGCTGAGCGGCGAGCGTTTTATTCGGAGCCATGACCAGCGTCGGCTTTCCCAGGGCCTCAATAGTCTTTGCCATCGTGAAGGTCTTGCCCGAACCAGTCACGCCCAGCAAAACCTGATAGCGGTCTCCGTCCCTCACGCCCTGCACAAGCGACTCAATGGCCTTAGGCTGGGAACCGGCAGGCTCATAGGGAGACACGACCTTAAACGGCACGTCAGAGCCTTCAACGCCAAAGCGCTTAAGTTCACCACCAACGCGTTCTACTTCAAATTCCGCCATGGATACTCCTAACTCATATATCTGCAGTATACGCAGGCGGCAGGCATAGTCCTATACGAACCGATCGGGATAGAGGGTCTTGTAGCGAACCCAGGCATTATTGACACGAATCAGATACGCCTGCGTCTCGGGAAAGGTGATTGCATTATGAAGCGACGTACTCTGCTGCGCCCATCCGTCGACATTGCCCATGCCGGCGTTATAGGCGGCAATGGCACTGTCAGTCGACCCGTTAAAATACGCTAGAAGATACGAGAGATACGCACAGCCAAACTCGATATTCGTAGCCGGATCGTTAAGGTTGTCGGCCGAATACTCGCCACCGTCGACAAGGCCCTTGGCGATCATATCCTGGGCAGTCTCGGGCATCAGCTGCATTAATCCCTGAGCACCCTGATTCGACTCGGCCTCGGGATCCCAATTCGATTCAGACTTAATGACAGCGCACACCAGATACGGATCCAGATTATGCGAAATACTGGATTGCTTTACATACGCCTCGTAGTCAATCGGATACAGCGGCTTAAAGAAAGCGGCAGGAGCATACGAGTAAACGAATGAGATAAGGCCGAAGGCAAAAACGGCAGCCAGCGGTATAAGGCGATACCACGTAAGGAAACGTGTCTTAGGCATCGGCCTCCTCCTTATCCACTACATCCCCGAACCCATGGCGCGCAAGCCATGCGTCCAGTTGTTCAAAGAGCGAGTTATCGTCTGCCGCATTGTCAATCACAGTTGTAGCGAGATTGCACAGCTCAGACTCTTCGGGCTGGCAAGCAGAACGGGCATCGAAATCAGATGGCTCCATGCCACGTTGAATAGCGCGCTCGCGACGAACTGACAAAGGGGCGCTGATGACCAAAATTTCATCAGCCAAGCCAAATGCATCCTCAAAACCAGTCGGAGCAGAAACCTCGACCACCGCAAAAGGATAACGGGGAGATGAAACAGTACAACAAACCGGATCGAGAATCCTAAGCGAAAGCTGTTCAATCAGAATGGGATGCACGATGTCATTGAGCCGTGCGACCGAATCAGGAGAAGCGAAAGCTCGAGAAGCGAGGATGCCGCGGCGAATGCCGCCTTCCTCATCCAAAATGTCCCAACCGAATTCATCCGCGAGATTATTGACGATATCAGAGCCCGGCACATACAGAGATTTTGCAAGCTCATCCAGATCGATAAGCATAGCGCCACGAGATTCGAAATAGCGGCAGGCAGTCGACTTACCCGAAGCAATATTGCCCAAGACAAATACGGTAAACATCAAGCCCTCCCTAACGCCAATGCGAGTAATTATCGCTCAAATACACTAGAAGAACTCAAAATACAGCCAAACAGTAAGAGCGCATACGGGGGAGCTAGGTCCCAAAGTGCAACGTGTATATAACGCAAAAAGGGGGAGGCCGCGAGGCCTCCCCCTTCTCAGTTCAAGCGTACGGC
>URVF01000141.1 GCA_900551185.1 uncultured Collinsella sp.
ATACGAGATCATGCCTAGTCTCGTGGGCTCGGAGATGTGTATAAGAGACAGAGCGCTTTGTGGGCGCCGTCTCGGGCGTGACCGAGGCCGCCGAGCGCGATGCCGCTACGTTTGGCGTGTGCCTGGGCGCCATCCAGGCCGGTGCCAACATCGTGCGCGTGCACGACGCCGCGGGTTTTGCGCAGTTCCTGAACGGTTACTGGGCGGTTGCCAAGCCGCAGCCGCGCCGCGCGTTTGTGGCTGTGGGCTCCAACCTGGGGCATCGCTGCGACAACATCCGCGCTGCACGCGAGATGATCGCCGAGATTCCGCTCACCTGCGTGTCCAACTCCTCCAAGATCTACGAGAGCGAGCCGGCCTACGAGACGCGCCAGGACGCGTTTGCCAACGCTGTCATCGAGATTAAGACCGAGCTGGCGCCGTTGGTGCTGCTCGACGAGCTCATGAAGATCGAGGCCGAGCTGGGGCGCGACCGTTCCAAAAAGGCCAAGGCCAACGGCCCGCGCACCATCGACCTGGACCTGCTGTGGATGGACGGCGAGACCCACGGCGGCAAAAAGCTGCGCCTGCCGCATCCGCTCATTGGCGAGCGCGACTTTGTGCTGGTGCCGCTCGAGGACCTGATGCACGACCCGGCGCGGTTCTTCCGCTACAACGGCGTCGAGGTCAAGGAGCCCGAGGACCGCGTGGGTCATATCGTGGGCGAATTGGGGCGTATGTAGATGATCGAGATGAATGCTGTTGCCGCTGGCACCGAGCTCGACGCGGCGCGCGACGCGGGCCGCGAGGGCATGTCCGCGGGCTGGTGCGCGTGGAGCGCGGGCGATGCATCGCTGATGTTTTCGCTGGTCGTGCGCCCCGATGTGAACATGCATGCCTTCCACGGCCTGCCGTTTGTGGCCGCGATGGGCATGATGGACGCGCTCGTGGGAACGACTGCGGCACCGGGGCTGGGCCTTGCCGGCAAGGTGGGTATTCAGTGGCCGAGCGACATTGTGTGCGGCGCGCCCGCGTTTGAGACGTCGCTCGCGCGTGTTGCCGTGAACGGTGGTGCCGGTGCCGCGGGCATGTTCGGTGCCGTGACGGTGGATATTGAGCATTCGGCGTTGAGCGAGCTTGGTGTGGACGTGGCTGACGAAGCGCTGGTCGAGGCGCTGGCCGCCGCCGTGCTGGCCCGCGTGGACGCCTGGGCGGTTGTTGCCAACACGCCGCAAGGCGCCGCAGGGCCGCTGGCTCCCGTGCTGGGCGAGTACTTCGACATGGTGCCGCTGCTGGGCCGCCAAGTTGCGGCGGTGTCGCCCAACGGTTTGCCGCTTGCGGTCGGTGTGTTTGCGGGCCTGGACATCTGGGGTCGTGCGACCATCAAAACCGATGCCGGCGAGCAAGAGTTTCCGCCCGAGGCTGTACGAATTCGCGGTCTGTAACGCGTAGCGCCCGCACTCAAAGATAACGATGACAACGAAGCCCTCTTCGGCCTGTGCCGGGGAGGGCTTTGCGTGACTGCGGGGTAGCACCTCGGACCTATTCCTCAAAACTGAAAATTTTTCGATTTTGAGGAATAGGCTTGGCGAGCATTTGCGGGGGCTGTGGCATCGGGCGTGCTCGACTTAAGCCCCTGCTCTATCCCAGCTCCTGCATGCGGCGGTAGATTTCGCAGATGCCCTTGATGGTGAGTTGGCCGTCTACCACGTCGAAGGCATCGGTCGAGCCGGCGACGATGCCGGCGAGACCGCCTGTGGCGATAACGGTGGCATCGTCGCGGCCCAGCTCGCGCTTCATGCGCGCGACCAGGCCTTCGGCCATGGCGGCGGCGCCCATCACGGCGCCGACCTTGATGCATTCCTCGGTGTCACGGCCGATGGCGTGCTCGGGCGCCTCGAGCGGAACGCTGGCGAGCTTGGCAGCGCGGGCAGCTAGCGCGTCCATGGAGATGCGGATGCCCGGCGCGATCGCTCCGCCAATGTAATAGCCGTCCTCATCGATGACGTCGATATTGGTCGCGGTACCAAAGTCCACCACGATCGCTGGCGCGCCGTAGAAAGCTTCGGCTGCGACGGCGTTAGCTACGCGGTCGGCGCCCACGGCCTGGGGTCGCGCCGCACGCAGCTTGGTCACGGCGGCCGTCTGCGGCCCGATGACGATGGCGTCTGCGGCAATGCGGTCGGCCACGGCGTGCCATTCGCGCGAGAGCTGCGGCACCACGCCGGCAAAGGCGATCGCGTCGACCGCGCCGAGCGAGAGGTCGTACATCTTAAAGAAGCCCATCAGGCGCACGTGGATCTCGTCGGCGGTATAGGAGCGGTCGGTGGGCATGCGCCACGACTGCACCAGCTCGTCTCCGTCAAACAGGCCCATGGCCGTCTGCGTGTTTCCCATATCGATAGCGAGCAGCATGTCTACTCCCAGTGTTGGCATAAAAGGACGCGCACCATTGTATACGCGCCGCCGACGGCACTCGGCTGCGATTCGTTTACGGTGATAGGGGCTGAGGGGTTTAAATATGAAGGAATTATGCTCCACGAGTTTTTCCTTGCCGTTTACCGAACTCCCGCGTAATATTCTTTCTTGCGCACATGAGGCGCCCAGACATTGCGGGGTGGAGCAGTCTGGTAGCTCGCCGGGCTCATAACCCGGAGGTCGTAGGTTCAAATCCTGCCCCCGCGACCAAGAACTTGCAGCTCGTCGGCCTAGCCGGCGAGCTTTTTTGTTATCCCGGGACTGTGTTTTCGGTCCAATTCTTGGCCTCTCAAACAAAATCTCGATCTGTAACATCTAGACCCGATTTGGGCGGCTAAGTGTTACAGATCGAGATGTTTCGGCAGGACGGTCTTCGTTTGTCTAAATCTGTAACACGAGGGACGGATTTTGCCGAGTTGTTGTTATAGATTGAGATTTTCTAGCAGGCGGGTTTGGTTTGTCTCGATCTGTAACAGGTAGGGGTCAAAAGTGGGTCTAGCTGTTACAGATTGAGATTGTTGAGGTTGGGTCGAGGGGAATATCTCGATCTGTAACAGTAAGACCCGGTTTTGCCGAGTAACTGTTACAGATTGAGACGAACCGACGGGCCGCTCTGCCCCATCCACCTGCCGCCACCTGATATTCGCCGATTTCCGTTGTGCCGCCGTGCTCCCATGCCATATCCTCTAGACAACTACGCGGCATCATCGCCGCCGCGCCTACAAGAGAGGAATGTCCATGACCACACCTGCATCCAAGCTGCTCCAGCCCATTACGGTTGGCCCCCTTGAGCTCAAGAACCGCATTATGTTTCCGCCGCTGACCACCGGCTACGAGGAGCGTGACGGTTCCATCGGCGAGCGCAGCCTGGCTTTTTACGAGCGCTTGGCCCGTGGCGGCGTGAGCTACATCGTCATCGGCGACGTTGCTCCCGTCATGACCGCAAGCCCCACGCCCAAGCTGGCAACCGACGCCCAGATCCCCACGTTTAAGGCGCTGGCCGATGCCGTCCACAAGCACGGCGCCAAGGTCGCGCTGCAGCTGTTCCACCCCGAGTACGATGTGCCCGGTGTCGGCCGCATGGTCATGGGCTCCATGGCTGCCGCCAAGGCCGCGCAGGAGGCCAAGGCCGCCGGCGACGAGGAGACCTTTGCCGCCAAGATGGCCGAGTCCAACGAGATCCGCAACCAGGCCTACGCCAAGCTGCATCACGACATGCAGCACTTTGTGAACGAGGCGAGCGTAGAGCAACTCACCCAGATCAAGGAGGCCATCGCTGCCTCGGCCGCCCGTGCGCAGCAGGCCGGCATCGACGCCATCGAGGTCCACGGCGATCGTCTGGTGGGTTCGCTGTGCTCGGCCATCCTCAACCAGCGCACCGACGAGTACGGCGGCTCGTTCGAGAACCGCGTTCGCTACGCGCTGGAGGTCGTCGCTGCCATTAAGGAAGCCGCGCCGCAGCTGATGGTGGAGTACAAGCTCCCCGTGATCATGGAGAACCCCGACGGCACGCCGCGCGGCAAGGGCGGCCTGCAGCCCGACGAGGCCTGCGAGTTCGCCAAGCTGCTCGAGGGCGCGGGCATCGATATGATCCAGGTCGCACAGGCCAACCACACCGGCAACATGGGCGACACCATTCCGCCCATGGGCGCCATGCCCTACAACTGGACGCTGCCCGTGGCCGAGCGCGTCAAGGCCCTGGTCTCCGTGCCGGTGGCAACCGTGGGCCGCGTGGTTTCGGTCGAGGCCGGCGAGAAGATTCTGGAAGACGGCGCCGCCGACATCATCGCCTATGGCCGCTCGCTCATGTGCGACCCCGACATTGCGCTGAAGGCCGCCACGGGTGAGCCCATCCGCGAGTGCCTCAACTGCAACAAGGGTTGCGTCGATGCGATTCAAAACCGCAAGTACATTTCGTGCGTGCTCAATGCCGAGAACGGCGACGAGGCGACCATCGCCATTAAGCCGGGCGAGGGCGACAAGAAGATCGCCGTGGTGGGCGGCTGTCTCTTATACACATCTCCGAGCCCACGAGACTAGGCATGA
>URVF01000142.1 GCA_900551185.1 uncultured Collinsella sp.
GGCATAGACCTTCTGGTCATGCCTTGCCTTTTGAATGACAAATTGTCGCTCTGGGCGGCGCGCAGCGTCGGCCGGTCCGCCGTTCGTTAGAACGGCGGAACCCTAATGCTCGATCCAGCAGCGTAGCGTCTCGCCAGCCAGAAGATGGCGTAGGTTCTCGGCGGCGATGTCGACCACGTTATTGAGCGTGGCCTCTAGGTGGAACCAGCCGGAGACATGCGGCGTGATGAGCATGTTGGGCGCATCCCACAGGGGGCTTGTCTCAGGCAGCGGCTCGGGGTCGGTGACGTCGACCGCGGCGCCGGCAAGACGCCCGGACTCGAGGGCGGCGACCAGGTCGTCGGCGACCACAAGGTCGCCGCGGCCGCCGTTAGCAAAGAAGGCGCCCGGTTTCATTGCGGCGAAGAACTCGGCATTCGCAAGACCGCGGGTCTCGGGCGTGCTGGGCATAAAGGATGCGACGATGTCAGCCTCGGCCAGGCGCTCAGACAGGGCATCCATGCCGTCCATGTCCTCAAACACAATGGGGTAGACGAGTGGATGGCGCTTGATGCCGCGGACGTGCGCGCCCATGTTGCGGCAGAGCGTGGCGAAGTGGCCGCCGATATCGCCCGCGCCCAGCACCAGCACATTGGCGTTTTTGAGCGAGGTGACCGGCCCCAAATCCTCCCAGCGATGCTCGCGCTGCAAGTTGTGATAGCCGGGCAGGCGCTTCATCATGGAAAGGACCATGGCAAACATGTGCTCGCTTACGGCCTGGCCGTAGGCGCCCACCGAGCAAGACAATTTGGCGTCGGCCGGCACGGTGCCGGCGGCCAAGTAATCGTCATAGCCAGCGGTCTGCAATTGCAACAGCTGGAGATGTTCGCATGCCGTGAGCATGTCAGGGTCGATGTTGCCCAAGATCACGTCAGCATCGGCGACCTGCTCGCGCGTGGCGGCGTCGGCGCTCGTGTAGATAAAGTCCTCGCCCGGAGCGCTCGACTCAAGAATTGCACGATGACGGTCGTTGACGGGCAGCAAAACCAGGATGTTCACAAGCAGTCCTCTCCGCTCGACCTACCAAAAGGGGCAGGTTTATTTTGGCAGGTTTTATCAGGCAAAACGCTATAAAAACGCCGGGCTTTGCGATGGTTAACATATCCATCGCGAAGCCCGGCGCATCCACGGCTACCAGCTCAGCAGCTCGTAGCCGTCCTCGGTCACCACGAGCTGTACCTCGCACTGGGCCGAATCGCTACCGTCCTTGGTGCGCACACACCAGCCGTCGCCCTTGCTGATCTTGATGTCGGGCGCTCCGGCATTGACCATGGGCTCGATGGTAAAGACCATGCCCGGAGCCATGATGGTGTCCACATCGGGCGCCTCGGTGGTAAAGCCCACAAACGGGTCCTCGTGGAACTCCTTACCGATGCCGTGTCCGCCGTACTCGCGCACCACGCTAAAGCCGGCGTCCTCGACCGTCTTTTGCACGGCCTCGGCCATAACGGACAGTGGTAGCCATGGCTTGACGGCCGCCAGACCCGCCTCCACGCTGGCACGGGTGACTTCGACCAGGCGCTGGCGCTCGGCCGAGACCTCGCCGATGCAGAACATACGGCTCGAATCACTAAAGTAACCGTCCAGGATCGTGGAGCAGTCCACGTTGATGATGTCGCCCTCGTGCAGCACGTCCGTGTCGCAAGGAATGCCGTGGCAGACCACATCATTGATCGATGTGCACACGCTTTTGGGGTAGCCCTCGTAGTTGAGGTCGGCCGGCGTGCCGCCGTGCTCGACGGTGTAGTCGTAGATCATCTGGTCGATCTGGTTGGTGGTCATGCCCGCGGCGATGTGTTCGCCTACGTAATCGAGCACGCCCACGTTGATAGCGGCCGAGCGCTTGATGCCTTCGATATCGGTGGGCGTCTTGTAGAGCGTGCGGGGCAGAACCTCCCAGCCCTCTTCCCACAAGCGCTCGAGGCGCTCATCAAAGGCGCTATGGCATTTCTTATATTTTTTGCCGCTGCCGCACCAGCAGGCGTCGTTGCGGCCGGGCACGGGTCCATTGTCAAACATGGCTAACTTCCTTTCATTCGCAGCTAGTATAGCCCACTCACGCGTCCATAAGAGTTGCGGTGATATAGTTCCTGTTTAAGCTGTTTAACAGCATAAACAGGAACTATATCACCGCAACTGATGGGGCGGGATGGCTGACACTAGCTGCTGCGTGGTTTTGCTAGTAGCTCACTTGGCAGGGAATGCCGAGGGCGCGCACGCGTGCGGCAATCTTGTCGAGCACCTCAGGCGCTGCTTTGGCAAGGCCGGCGACCGGCGTCTCGCGCGCCACCGTGTAGATGGTCGCTTCTTGTGGGCGAATACGCTCAAGCGCCGCGAGCCAGGGGGCAACGTACTCCTCGCCGGTGTTGTCGATGAGCTTGCCCTGATACTCGCCGGTCAAAAAGATCGTCTGGATAATAACGTGACCGTCAAAGCTTGCGAACGTCTCGATCTGGTGCTCGACGTCGTAGGGGCCAACAGGCTGGTCAAGCAGCTGGATAAACGCCGGGTCGACGGTATCGAGCTTAAGAATGTTGTCGTCGACCATCATGAGCGCGTCGTGCACCTCGGGACGGTCGGCGCGCGTGCCGTTGGAAAGCACGGCAATCTTGGTGTTTGGGGCAAGCTGGTCGCGAAACGCGACGGCACCGGCGATGGCCTGCGGAAACTCCGGCGCGGCGGTGGGCTCGCCGTTGCCTGCGAAGGTGATCACATCGGGGAGCTCGCCCTCAGCTGCCATCTCGTGCAGCTTTGCCTCGAGCGCGTCGAGTACCACGGCAGCTGTGTTGTACGGCTCATGGCAGGGGCGCTCGGCGTTGAGGCCGTTTTCGCAGTAAATGCAGTCGAACGTGCAGATTTTGCCGCTGGCCGGCATCATGTTGACGCCGAGCGAGAGACCAAGGCGACGGCTGCGAACGGGCCCAAAGATGGGGCTGGCATTCAAAAACGTAGACATAGGCATATGCTCCTCAAGACAATTGTGCCTAAGCATAGCATCGGCTCCAAAGCAGGGTGCGGGCTCTTGCTTTACAAGTTTCGTTTTTTCACGTCGCTCATTATGCCGTGTCATGAAAAGCCTCGGGTCGGGTAAAGTTAATCTGTTAACAAGGTGTAAGGCAATGCGGGTCCATCCAACCGCACTGACGTGCAACTGGATGAGCATTGATGATGGGGGCACAACATGGATTTTACGGTCGAGAATGCGGGCACCACGATTGCCTGTCGCGAATATGCCGGCCCGGATGTGTCGCCTGATACTCCTGCCTTGGTGTGCGTGCACGGCGCTTGTGTCGACGGCACATTTTTTGACGGTATCGCTTGTGAACTCAGTCGCAACTACCGCGTAATTGCCTACGACCGCCGCGGCTGCGGTGGCAGCAGCGATGCGGCAGACGACAGCTATGATCTTGCCGCTCAGGCCGCCGACCTGCAAGCCGTGATCGAACACGTTGGCGCTCCGGCAAATGTGCTTGCGCACAGCGCCGGTACGTTGGTGGCGCTGGAGCTTCTTCGCATCGAACCCCATCTCGTCTCCCGTGCGATTCTGCATGAGCCGGCTGTGTCGGCCGAAGGCGTCGGCATGGGCGCAGCTCCGATTTTGCTCGATATGATTGCGGCTGGAAAGGTTTCAAGGGCGCTCAGGCTTTTCTTGGGAGCTCTCGGCGACTTGGACCCCGAGGCTCCCGGGACGACTGAAGCGGAAGTCAAACATGCCCTGCGCAATGGTCGTTGCTTTATGGCCAATGAATACGGAACAAATATGATATATGCTCCCGACTGGGAGCGCGCCCGCGCGTCAAAGGCGGTGTCGGCCGTGTTCTTGGGCGAGCTTTCGGTCGGTACGCCCCGCGAGGCGGGCACGAGGATGGCGGCTGAGCTTTTGGGCTGTCCACTCGTAATGGTTCCCGGCGCGCACAACGGCCTGCGCGATCGCCCGACAGCGGCTGCCCAGACTGTCCGTGGCATCCTGGGGCTCTAACAGCTGCAAAAAACAAAACAGGCTTCACTCGCAAACGTTTCGGCCGTGTCAACAAATGTGCTCAAGACCTCGCCTCTGCGGCTCCAATCGCGCCGTCTGCCAACTCATAAAAATGTAACAGCGTTCACGTGCTTACCTGCATCGGCAAGGTGTTACCCTTGTAGCATTTGGAACCCACCGCTACTATGCGAAACTATCGAAAGGGCCCCATATGCTCAATAATCACGAGGTCAATCTAACCGACGAGGAGGCTGCCGCTGAGGTCGCCCGCGTCGCGAAGACCTACCCCGTGGTGCGTTTGCTGTCGGCCGATCAGATTAAGAGCTGTCTCTTATACACATCTGACGCTGCCGACGATCTTACGCGTG
>URVF01000143.1 GCA_900551185.1 uncultured Collinsella sp.
AGTCTCGTGGGCTCGGAGATGTGTATAAGAGACAGGTAGCTGCCATGGCAGCCGGGAACGGCGGCTTCGGCGACGGCGATGGCCTGCTCTACCATGCGCGTCGCGGCGGCCGTATCGGTCGGCGGGGTCAGGCGCATGTCGACCCAGACTTTGGCGCGGTCGGGTACGACATAGGGACGGTAGCCACCTTCGATCTGTCCAAACGTGATGGTCGAAGGCCCCAGCTCATCGTGCGCGGGCAGCGCCACAAACGCGCGACGGAGCGAACACACGACCTCGGCCATGGCGGCGACGGCATCCGCGCCCTTCCAGGGCTGGCTCGCATGCGCCGTCACGCCGGCCATTTCAATCTCGAACCACGTACGCCCCTTGTGCGCCACCTGGATCTGTCCGTCGGTGGGCTCGGTGTCCAGCACCCATTCACGCGGGCCGACCCAGCCAGCATCGATCGCGGCTTCTGAGCCGCGCATAAAATCTTCCTCGTCGACCGAGCAAATGAGAGAAAAGCCGCGGTGGGCAGCGCGCCATCCGCCACCACGCGCTCGAGCGTATGGACCAGAGCGGCAATGGCGCAGGCCAGGCCACCCTTCATGTCGCAGGCGCCACGGCCATAGAGTTTGTCGTTACGCACAACCGTCCCGAGCGGCGGAATGTCCGCGTCCCAGCCATCGCCCAAGGTAACGGTATCGATGTGGCAGATGTAGACGAGCCGTGGCTCGTCGCTTTGGCCCGGCACGGTGACCATAAGGTTGCGGCGCCCGGGGAGTACTTCGAGCTCTGCAATTTGCACGGCATCGAGTACCGGATGGCTCAGCTGCGCTAACCGTTCCTCAACCAACGCTTTGATATAGCGTTCAATCTCGCCCTCATACGCACCTGGGTCGGAACTGTCGATCCGCACGAGTCCTTGCGTAAGCCGCCAAGCAAAATCTGTATCAACCATAGGCACCTCACATATAGTTAGGTCAACATACAGATTGTATGCCAAGAAGCGGCTCGGTGCATTTAATGGAGCGCTCACAAAAACGGGGGCGCCTCTCGTGCGAAAGGCGCCCCCGTGGGCATTCAATGTCAGTGACGGGCAGGCCACATGGGAAACTGCCCGTCAGATCAGCCGGCGCTACTTGATCACGCGTACGCGATACATCGACGGAATCCGCTTGAGCGCCTCGATGGTGCTGCTGTCCAGGTGCTCGTCCGTGTCGAACATGGTGTAGGCGTTCTCGCCGGCGGACTCGTTGGTCATACGCTGCACGTTGGCATTGTCCTTGGCGAGAATGGCCGTGATCTGGCCGATCATGTTGGGCACGTTGGCATGCAGGCAGGCGATGCGGCTCGCGGCGCGCGCCTTGCCCATGCTGCAGGCAGGGTAGTTGACGCTGTGCGCGATGTTGCCGTTCTCCAGGTAATCCTTGAGCTCGCTGATGGCCATGTCGGCGCAGTTGGCTTCGGCCTCGCCGGTGCCTGCGCCCGAGTGCGTGGTGATAAACGTGTTGGGCATCTTGACGGTCTTGGGCGTGGCAAAGTCGCAGCTAAACCAGCTCAGCTTGCCTGCACGCAGGGCGGCGTCGACGTCGTCTTCGTCAATAATGGTCTCGCGCGCGTAGTTGATGAGCACGGCGCCCGGGGCCAGCAGGTTGATCTGCTCGGTGCTGATCATGCCGATGGTGTCGGCCTTGCTGGGCACGTGCACCGTGAGGTAATCACAGCCACGGCAGAGATCTTCGAGCGTGCCCACGCGCTGCACCTCGCGGCTCAGCACCCACGCGTGCTCAACGGAAATGAACGGGTCGTAGCCGTAGACATCCATGCCCAGGTCGACGCAGGCGTTGGCGACCTTGGAGCCCACGTTGCCCAGGCCGATGACGCCGATGCGCTTGCCCTTGAGCTCGCGGCCCACAAAGGCCTTCTTGGCTTTCTCGGCATCGACCTGGATCTCGGGGTCGTCGGCGTTGTCGCGCACCCAGTTCATCGATTGCACCACGCCGCGGCTCGAGAGCACCAGCATGCCTAGGACGAGCTCCTTGACGGCGTTGCTGTTGGCGCCGGGGGAGTTAAAGACGACGACGCCCTTCTTGGCGTACTCCTCGACGGGGATGTTGTTGACGCCGGCACCGCAGCGGGCGATGGCGCGGATGCCCTCGGGCAGCTCGTAGCCGTGCAGGTCGGTCGAGCGCATCAGGATTGCGTCGGCCTCTTCGGCGGTGCTCACAAATTCGTAGCCCTCGCCAAACTCGACCTTGCCGTCTTTGGTAATGTCGTCGATGGTTTTAATTTTGCGCATGAAAAACTCCTTAGCAGGTTTTGATCTAAACAGGGTGGTCTGAGGTGGCTGGTCGGCCCGCGTGTTGCGGGCTAGTTAGATCGCGGACTCAAACTATGCTGTGCTTCGAAGTCCTTCATGTACGAGGCTAGTGCCTGCGTGTCTTCCATGGTCACGGCGTTGTAGACGCTCGCGCGCATGCCGCCCACCAGGCGATGGCCCTTGACGTTTTGGATCTGGTGCTCTGCCGCGCCCGCAACAAAGGCGGCGTCGAGGTCGGCGTCGCCGGTACGGAAGGTGACGTTGGCGATGGAGCGGCTGTCGGCCTGCGTGGTGCCATGGAACAGCTCGCTGTGCTCGAGCAGGTCGTAGAGTAGGTTAGCCTTGGTCCAGTTGCGCTCGGCCATGGCGGCAAGTCCGCCGGTCTGCTCAACCCAACGGAACACCTTGCCGCACACGTAGATGCCAAAGGTGTTGGGCGTGTTGAGCATGGAGCCCTTGGCGGCCTGGGTCTTAAGGTCCATGTACTGCGGCGTCTGCGCAAAAGCGGGGCCATCTGCGATGAGGTCGTCGCGCACGATGACCACGGTCACACCCGCGGCGCCGGCGTTTTTCTGCGCGCCGGCGTAGATGAGGCCGTAGCGCTCGACGTCGAGCGGCTGCGACAGAAAACAGCTCGAGACATCGGCGACCAGCGGCACGTCGCCGCAAGCGGGCAGCTCGTGGTACATGGTGCCAAAGATGGTGTTGTTCTGGCAGATGTAGACGTAGTCGAGCCCGTCGCCTGCGGCCTCGGCGGCAATGCGCGCGTTGATGTCGGCCATGTCGGGGATGCGGTCGAAGTTGGTGTCCTCGGAGCTCGCGAGCAGCACGGCCTCGCCGTACTTGGCGGCCTCCTTGTATGCCTTGTTGGCAAAGTTGCCGGTCACGACGTAGCCGGCGCGGCCGCGGCGCATGAGGTTCATCGGGATGCCCGCAAACTGCAGCGTGGCGCCGCCCTGCAAAAACAGGACGCGGTAGTTGTCGGGGATGCTCAGCAGGCGACGCAGGGTTGCCTCGGCGTCATCGATGATCTGCTGGTACATGCTAGATCGATGGCTCATCTCGAGCACGGACATGCCGCAACCGCGGTAGTCCATCATCTCGTCGGCGATCTCGGCGAGCACGCTTGTGGGCAGTGCAGCCGGGCCAGCTGAGAAGTTGTGCACACGTGCCATCTTCTAGTTCCCCCTCGTAGTCGTTTGAACGTTCGGGATACTTTAGCACAGTGGAGCGCCAGGCGCGACCGCATCACGGTAAAACTCGAGTGTGCCGCTATGATTTACAGGATGGTTACATGGGGGAGGGGTGCTTTACTCCTCAGGCAAATCCAAATCTGCGAGCGAAGGCATGAGGTTCTCTAGGCGCTTGATCTCTTCGTCGCAAATTAGCCACTTCCTGGTCACTACGACGCCAGTGTGGCGATGACGGCTTCGTCGCCGGCGTATATGAGGGTGTTGCCGTCGGGGATGATCGTCTGGCCGTCGCGTTTGAGCATCACGACGATAAAGGGATGCTTGCCTTGCGGCACATCGCGAAGACGCTGGCCGGCCAGGCGACCGTGGGGGGTTACGGTGACCTCGCGCAGCGTAACCTCGGCACGCTCTTCAAACGTAGGCGCGGCCATAACCAGCAGATCGCCTTCCTGGATCACGGTATCGCCGTTGGGCAGCACTGGATGCGCGCCGTCGCGCAGCACCAGGACTACGAGCATGTCCGTGGCACTGCCGATGTCCGCGAGCGAGCGACCGGCAAACGGATGGCCCGAGCCCACCTTGAGCTTAACGAACGACATGCCGTCCTCGTCGCGGTAATCGTGAAACGTACGCCGCACGTCGCCTTCCGCGTCGATCATGTCGAGCTTCTTTGCCACCGCCGGCAGCAGCGAGCCCTGCACCACAATGCTCGACACGGCAATCACAAACACCAGGTCAAATAGGTCGTGACCGCCGGGAACGCCGGCCACCACGGCAAAGAGACTAAAGACTGTCTCTTATACACATCTCCGAGCCCACGAGACTAGGCATGAGATCGTATGCC
>URVF01000144.1 GCA_900551185.1 uncultured Collinsella sp.
CACGCGTAAGATCGTCGGCAGCGTCAGATGTGTATAAGAGACAGGTGTCCTGAAAGCCGAGCGAGATGGCGATGCCGCCGACGCCAAGAGCGGCGACGAGGGCGTTTGCGTTAATGCCAAAGCAGTTGTCGAGGATAAAGCTGCCGCCAATCATCCAGATGATGGCGCGCGCGATGTTGATGAAGATGCTCGATGAAGGGAGTGGGTTATCGTCGCGGCTAAGCAGGTGGTGCAGGGTCTTGGACGCGACCTTGGCGGCAACGGCGGTGCCGATGGCCAAGATACCTGCCCAGATGATGTTGTGGACCCATCGTTGTGCAAAGAAATGAAGAATTGGCTCAAACAATTCCATGTAGGGAAACCTCCTCATGATCGTTCAACCATGATACCCACCAAAAAGCCCGTCCGATCACATCGGACGGGCTTCTTGTTGGGTATAAGGTTTGCACGGCGGGGAAGAGATCTTCTCAAGGCAGTTTCCTTAGTTCTTGACCAGTGGTCCCTGCTGACGCTGGATTATCGACATGATATGCGAAAACCGCCGCAAGGGCGCCTGTCCCTTTGCGGCGGTTTTGACGTTTGTGCAGATAAAACCTGCCAAAATAAACCTGTCCCTCTTTGGCAGGTTTTAGCTCAGCAGCATGCGGTCGTTGGCGAGCTCGCCGCCCGAGACCTCCTCGAACTTCTGCAGCAGGTCGGCCACGGTGAGCGACTTTTTCTCGTCGCCGGCCACGTCGTAGATCACATGGCCCTCGTGCATCATGATCAGACGATTGCCCAGACGGATGGCATCGTTCATGTTATGCGTGACCATGAGTGTGGTCAGGTGGTTCTCGTCGACGATTTCCTCGGTCAGGTTGAGCACCTTCGATGCCGTTTTGGGGTCGAGGGCCGCGGTGTGCTCGTCGAGCAGCAGCAGGCGCGGCTTGGTGAGCGTGGCCATCAGCAGGGTGAGTGCCTGGCGCTGGCCGCCCGAGAGCAGACCGACCTTGGCGTTGAGGCGTGTGTCCAGGCCAAGGTCCAGGCGCTTGAGCAACTCGACGTACTCGTCCCTTTCGGCTTTGGTGACGCCCCACGAAAGACCGCGACGCTGACCGCGACGCTTGGCGAGGGCCAGGTTCTCGGCAATTTGCATGTCGGCTGCGGTGCCGCGCATGGGGTCCTGGAACACTCGGCCTAGGTACTTGGCGCGCTGCGACTCGCTCAGACGCGAGATGTCGGTGCCGTCGAGCTCGATAACGCCCGAATCGAGCGGATACACGCCGGCGATCATGTTGAGCAGCGTGGACTTGCCGGCGCCGTTGCCGCCGATCACGGTCACAAAGTCGCCGTCGTTAAGGGTGAGGTCAACGCCGGTGAGTGCGCGCTTCTCGGTGACGGTGCCCTTGTTAAAGGTCTTCTTGACGTGCGAGAGCTTAAGCATCTGCCTCATCCCCCTTCGTGTAGGAGCTGCGGAGCTTATAGCGCTCCCAAACCACGGGCACGCACAGGGCCACGGCAACGATCACGGCGGAGAGAAGCTTCATGTCGTTGGCGTCCATGCCCAGCTGCAGCACGATGGCGCGAATGAGGAAGTACACCACGGAGCCAAAGACGGCAGAGGCAAGACGGACGCTAAACTGCGTCAGACCGCCGGGCAGCAGGCGGCCGAGCACCTCGCCGATAACAATGGCGGCAAGACCGATAACGATGGCGCCGGTGCCCATGCCAATGTCAGCGTACTTCTGGCTCTGGCAGATGAGCGCACCCGAAAGGCCGATAAGGGCGTTGGAGAGCACGAGGGCGATCATCTTGGTGGAGTTGGTGTTGACGCCCAAGGCGCGGATCATGTACTCGTTGTTGCCGGTGGCACGCAGTGCCGAGCCGATCTCGGTGCCGAAGAACCAGTACAGGATGGCGACGATGGCTACGGCCAGCACAATGCCCAGGATGATGGCAACGGTGGACTGCGGCAGGCCCGTCATGTGGCTGACGGATGAGAAGATGGTGCCCTTGGCAAGGATGGGCGTGTTGGATTTGCCCATGATGCGCAGGTTGATGGACCACAGACTGATTTGCGTAAGGATTCCGGCGAGGATTGCGGGAATCTCAAAGACGGTGGTCAAGATGCCCGTGACAGCGCCCGCGATGGCACCGGCGCACATGCCGGCCAGCACGGCGAGCAGCGGGTCGACGTTATTGTTGACGATGAGCACGGCGCAAACACAGCCGCCGAGGGCAAAGCTGCCGTCGCAGGTCATATCGGGGATGTCGAGCAGGCGGAACGTGATAAACACGCCGAGCACCATGATGCCCCAGAGGACGCCCTGCGAAACGGCGCCCTGCAATGCAATGAGCATGCTTCATACCTCCTAGGATAGGGTGGACACGTGATTTTCCATAATAGCGGTAACACTGCATAAAAGAGCTGCGGCCGGATGTTTTGTCTCATCCGTAACAAGCAGGGCGAACGCCGGTCTTTGGCGTCCGCCCCTGTGGCTCAGATATTGAATAGCACGGCAACGGCGCGAGTATGGGCCCTAGGCACATCGCCGCGCATGCCGCTACGCGTCCAGAGCGGAGAGGTCGATGCCCAGGGCCTCGGCCATTTCGTCGTTCTTGACGACGACCAGGTCCTTGCTCGAGAGGTGCTTGATCGGCATATCCTCGGGCTCGGTCTCGCCCTTCAAGATTTTGACGGCCATCTCGCCTGCGGCGTAGCCCAGGTCCTCATAGTTGATGGAGAGGGTGAACAGACCTCCGGCCTTGCACATGCCCTCCTCGCCGGTAACGAAGGGGAGCTTATTCTCCTTGCAGATCTGGCCGACCTGCGAGGCACCCGCGGCGATGGTGTTGTCGGTGGGGGAGTACAGCGCGTCGACCTTGCCCACGGCAGACTCGACGACGGACTGAATCTCGTTGGAGCTCGAGACGGTGAAGTCGGTGTACTCGAGGCCCAGCTTGTCGAGCTCCTTCTTGGCGGCCTTGATCTGGACGTCGGAGTTGGACTCGGCGGTGCAGTAGAGCAGGCCGACCTTCTTAACGTCGGGCAGGACCTTCTGCATCATCTCGAGCTGCTCGGCGACCGGGGTGAGGTCGGAAGCGCCCGTGACGTTGGTGCCGGGCTTGTCGTTGTCCTGGACCAGGCCGGAAGCAGCGTAGTCGGTGATGGCGCAGCCAACGATGGGGATATCGGCGGTGGCGCCGGCGGCAGCCTGCGCAGCGGGCGTAGCGATGGCATAGATCAGGTCGACGCCGTCGCCTACGAACTTGTCGGCAATGGACTTACACGTGGACTGGTCGTTCTGGGCGTTCTTCTGGTCGATTTTGACCTTGAGACCGCTCTTCTTGATGGCTTTGACGAAGCCGTCGTTGGCGGCATCGAGCGCGGAGTGCTCGGTGAGCTGCAGAACGCCGATGGTGTAGTCGGAACCGGCGGCAGCGGAGCCGGAACCAGAGTTGCCGCCGCATCCGGCGAGCGGAGCGAGCGCGAGCAGGCCGGCGGAGACAAGAAGGCTCCTGCGGCTGATGGTGATGTCCTTCATATCATTACCCCCAGTATAAAAATGGCTGGAAACACTGCACTAGGAAAAAGTGCAAGTGGGACTATAGTAACGCCGATGTCCATTTTTACAATAACCTGGCGGGTTTTTTAATACAGAATCGGATGGGCGGTACGGGTAGTCGAATGGGCGGCGGAGGGTCTTATGCGGCGGAGGAGGCGTCGTCCTCGTCTAGGGCGGCGAAGAGCTTCTTGCCGTCGAGGAGACGTGTGGTGACGTTTCTCATTCGGCCAATCTCTACGGTACGCAACGTGTCATCGGCGCCTCGGGCGTCATAGACCGTTCCCAGCAAATAAGAGATGCCGTCTCGTTGCTTGATGGCAAAGGGACGGAGTGTCATCCGTGCTGCTTCGGTTTCGCCACGCGTCGTGACGCTCGAAATATCAAAACTCACCGTGGTTCCGTGGTCGATGGCCTGCTCGACGAGCTCGCACGTGTCGATGCGCTTGATGGGCGTGCGTGTTGCCTTGGTAGCCTTGCTGCCTGCGCTCGGAACGGGTTCGGGTGTATCGAGGTAGCCGCGAACGTCGGCACTCGCCATGGCAACTAAGTGCTGCGCCATGCTCTTGCGGATAGCGATAGGCGTGGAGCGGTTGCGCATGACCATACCGTGGAGCCGGATGATCTCTTCGTCGGTGAGCGGACGGGTAAGAAGTTTGTAGCCCACGCCGCGTTTGTACTCAATTTCGTATCCGGCATGGCGAAGCGCGGAGATGGCGGTGTAGATGCTGCGCCGCGCCGCCGAGATGGGCATGCGGGCGGGGTCTGTCTCTTATACACATCT
>URVF01000145.1 GCA_900551185.1 uncultured Collinsella sp.
TGTGTATAAGAGACAGACCGATTATGACGGTGAGGAGTACCGGCGGTAATGCCAATACGCTCGCCATTCCGGGCGATTATTGGTACCCGCGCGATGAGTTTGTGCAGTTGCAGCTGAGTGGTGGGTCCATTCCAGGTGAAGAAATCGAACGCGTGACGTTTGACGCGGCGCTCAAAACGCTGACGGTGAAGCTCAAAGATCAAGGAGATGTGCCCACGACCATGGATATCGCCCTGACGGAATGGCGTCTGGAGCCCCCGTCGGGCGTCAAGGTATCCGAGGTGGAGCATGTCAAGATTACCTATCAGGACGGCTCGACAAATGAAATTGCCAAAGCCGACGGCTTGTCGAAATAGACGCCGTGCCTAGGCAGCACATTCAAAAGTAGCGGTGGTCCTACAAGGCCTGTTCGTTCAGGAAGACCAAAGTGTTTTTATTTGAAAGCTCGGGAAAGTGTCGATAACCTACGTCGAACGCGGTGAGCTCGCTTGCATCCTTGAGCTTGTTTTCTGCCATCCAGCGCACCATGGAGCCGCGCGCCTTTTTGCTGGCGGTCGAGCGCTGGATGGGCTTGCCGTTGCGGACACCTTCGCCAAAGAGACATGTGACGACCGTGACGTCGGTGGTGAGACGGGGCAGAACGGCTTTGGCGTATTCCGCGCTGGCGAGGTTGACGATCGTAGCGTTGGAGCCTGCCGGAGCGATGGCCCGTGCGAGCTTGTCGCCCCAAAACGCGTAGAGGTCTCGGGCATCGTCGACGGCAAGCTTCGCGCCCATCTCCAGCCGATACGGTTCAACGGCATGAAAGGGACGAACGCACCCGTAGAGGCCGGAGAGGATCCACAGGTGGCTTTGCAGCCAGGCGAGCTGTTCGGCATCCATTACCTCGGGTGCCATGCTCTGGTATTGAATACCGTGATAGGACATGACGGCAGGGGAGATGCGGCGCGCGATGACGGAGTCGGCGAGGTCGGCTTCGCGCAAGACGGGTGCAAATTCGTGGAGTGTGTCCATGCACGATGCGAGCAACTTGTCGCTCGCGTTCCAAAGAGCCTGCAGACCGCCCGCGCCATCTATGCTCTCGATACTCAGGAGCGCCTGATGGAGTCGGGCCGTGTGATGCGCAAAAGGCGGTATGCCATGAACGCTAAAGGTGTCTTGGGTGACCCGCATCTGTTTGGCGGGCGAAATGATGACCTGCAGCATGGAATCTTCCTCCCGCTAAAAAGTTGCGGTGGAATACGGTCTGTTTTGGCCGTTTATGGGCCAGTTTAGTCCGTATTTCACCGCAACTGATGAAGGGTTGGTTAGGCTCGCTCGATGAAGGCCTTGTAGCCGCGATAGGCCTCGTAGATATCGGCCTTGTTGGCGACCTCCCACAGGGCGTGCATGGACAGGACGGCAACGCCGGAGTCGATGACGTTCATGCCGTACTTGGCCATGATGTAGGCGATGGTGCCGCCGCCACCAGCGTTGACGCGGCCGAGCTCGCAGGTCTGGAAGTCCACGCCCGCCTCGTCCATGATGTCGCGGATGAGGGCCACATACTCGGCGTCGGCGTCGTTGGAGCCACCCTTGCCGCGGTTGCCCGTGTACTTGTTAAAGCACAGGCCGCGACCCATAAAGGCGGCGTTTTTGGTCTCGAACTTGCCGGCATAGCCCGGGTCGAAGCCGGCGGACACGTCGGAGGAGAGCATGCGGCTGCGGGCGAGTGCGCGGCGCAGGGCCAGCGGGCTATCCTCGCCGGCGAGCGTCATGATCTCGGCGACGGTGTTCTCGAAGAAGCGGCTTGTCATGCCGGTGGCGCCTACGGAGCCAATTTCCTCCTTGTCGACGATGAGCGTGATGCTCGTGCGCTCGACATTGGCCACATTAATCTGGGCGAGCATGGACGGGTAGGCACAGACGCGGTCGTCATGGCCATAGCCCAGAATCATGGAGCGGTCGAGGCCCATGTCGCGGGCGGGGCCGGCGGGCACGACCTCGATCTCGGCGGAGAGGAAGTCCTCCTCCTCGACGTCGTACTGCTCCTTGAGGATGTCCAGGAACATCTGCTTGACAGGCTCCTTGGGGGCGTCCTTGTCGTCCTCGTCAAACTTGACGGGGCGGCCGCCCACGATCACGTCGAGGATTTCGGCGTCGACGGCGTCCTTGGCGGGCTTGGCCATCTGCTCGCTCGAGAGATGGATCAGTAGGTCGGAGATGGTAAAGACCGGGTCGTCGGCCTTGTCGCCGATATTGATGTCGACGGTGGTGCCGTCCTTTTTGCAGATGACGCCCACGAGTGCGAGCGGGGAGGCCACCCAGTGGTAGCTCTTGACGCCGCCGTAGTAGTGCGTGTCGAGATAAGCCATGTCGCCGGCCTCGAAGGCGGGGTTCTGCTTAAGGTCCAGGCGCGGCGAGTCCACGTGCGCGCCCAGGATGTTAAAGCCCTGCTCGAGCGGGTCGGTGCCCAGGTTGACGAGCATAAGGTCCTTGCCGTGGTTAGCGGCATACACCTTGTCGCCTGCCTTGAGCTCGCGGCCTTCGGCGATTACGGTCTCCAGGTCGACGTATCCCGCCTCCTCGGCCATCTTGATGCCGGCCTTGACGCACAGGCGCTCGGTTTTGTTCTCACTCAAAAACTGCTTATAGCCGCGGCAAAGCTCCTCGAGCTCTTCGATTTGCTGTGGCGTGTACTTTTTCCATGCGCAGGGACGCTCCATGACGCAGGCTCCTTTCGGATCGATCGTGCTGGTTGATGTACCGTGAGCCATCGTATCACGCGCGGGCTCACGGTGGCGGGGGAGCTTGATGTGCGGTGGCCGCGGGGCGGGGAGCGTGTAAACTGGAGTGAGCAAACCGTGCCCAGCCTAAAGCGAGGTATTCAATATGTCTGACAAGCGCCGCACCTTTGCCGTTATCGACGGCAACTCGCTCATGCATCGCGCCTTCCACGCCGTGCCGCCGACTATGAACGCGCCGGACGGTCGTCCCACCAACGCGATCTTCGGCTTCCTGAACATGTTTCTTAAGATGATCGATGCCTTTAACCCCGACGGCGTGGTCGTGGCGTTTGATAAGGGCAAGCCGCGCGTGCGCATGGAGATGCTGCCGCAGTATAAGGCGCAGCGCCCGCCCATGGACCCCGATCTGCATGCGCAGTTCCCTATGATCAAGGAGCTGCTCGGTGCGCTCAACGTGCCGATTCTGCAGTCTGAGGGCTGGGAAGGCGACGATATCCTGGGAACCATGGCGCGCCTGGGTGAGGAGGCCGGCTGCGACATGCTGCTGGTGACCGGTGATCGCGACATGTATCAACTCGTGACCGAGCACGTCAACGTGGTCTCGACCCGCAAGGGCCTGTCCGACGTGGCGATCATGACGCCCGAGAGCGTGGACGATCTGTATCACGGCATCACGCCGGCGCTCGTGCCCGACTTTTATGGTCTGAAGGGCGACACGTCCGATAACATCCCCGGCGTGCCGGGCATCGGCCCCAAAAAGGCGAGCGCGCTCATTGCGCAGTACGGTAGCCTGGACGAGGTCATCGCGCATGCCGACGAGGTCAAGGGCAAGATGGGCGAAAACCTGCGCGCACACATCGACGATGCCCTGCTGAGCCGCAAGGTCGCGACCATCCGCACCGATGCGCCCGTTGAGCTCGATTTTGAGTCGACGTCCTTCCCGGCGTTTTCTGCCGATGAGGTTTCTGCGGCGCTGGGTACGCTTGGTATCACCGCTATGCAGAACCGTTTCTTGGCGCTGATCGGCGGCGAGGGTGGCGCTGCTGCCGCTGCTAGAACGTTTGAGATGCCCACGATTGAGCGCACCGCTGCCGGCGATGCCGAGGCGCTTGCTGACGTGGCGTCCGAGGTTTCGCGTGCGATCGAGGCGGGCGAGTGGGTCGCCGCCGTGGTGGACGACGATAAGGAAGAGGGCGCGCTCTTTGGACTGACGCGCACGCTGTGGTTGGCGACGTCCAAGGGCCTGTTCGCGCTCGAGGAGGGCGACGGCGCCTCCACTGCCGTAGTCGATGGCTTCAACTTCGCTCACGGTGTGATCGCCGGCGTGCTTGCGCGCCTGTTTATGGAGGGCCGCGTGGCGAGCCCGGATACGAAGGCGCTGCTGCACGAGCTTTCGCCCATCGATTCTTCTGAGCCCGAGCTCATGGATCCGCTCGCTGCCGATTCCACGCGTATCTTCGATACCGTGGTCGCTGCCTATCTGCCTGTCTCTTATACACATCTGACGCTGCCGACGATCTTACGCGTGTAGAT
>URVF01000146.1 GCA_900551185.1 uncultured Collinsella sp.
TCATGCCTAGTCTCGTGGGCTCGGAGATGTGTATAAGAGACAGGTGAAGGGCGGTCCGCTCGAGCTGGCCATCGGTCGCGATGCCGAGGGTACGCCGGTCGTCGCCGACCTCGCCAAGATGCCCCACCTGCTGATCGCCGGTACCACGGGTTCCGGTAAGTCGGTCATGATCAACTCCATCATCACGACCTTGCTCATGCGCGCCCTTCCCGAGGACGTTCGCCTGATCATGGTCGACCCCAAGCGCGTCGAGCTTGCGGGCTATAACGGTCTGCCGCATCTTTACGTGCCTGTAGTGACCGAGCCCAAGCAGGCCGCGAGCGCTCTGCAATGGGCCGTGTCCGAGATGGAGCGTCGCCTGAAGGTCTTCGAGCGTCTCAACGTGCGTAAGATCTCGACCTACAACGAAAAGCAGGCCGCCGGCGAGTTTGAGCATTACGATAACCCGCCGCAAAAGATGCCCTACCTGGTCATCATCATCGACGAGCTCTCGGACCTGATGATGGTCGCCGGTAAGGATGTCGAGGCCTCGATCGTGCGTATTGCTCAGCTGGGCCGTGCCGCCGGTATCCACCTTATCGTGGCCACGCAGCGCCCGAGCTCCAACGTGGTGACGGGCCTTATCAAGGCTAACATCACCAACCGCATCGCCTTTAACGTCGCCACGGGTATCGACTCGCGCGTCATCATTGATCAGATGGGCGCCGAAAAGCTCACTGGTTTGGGCGACATGCTGTTCTCAAAGGTCGACTGGGGCAAGCCTCGCCGTATCCAGGGCTGCTTTGTCTCGGATGACGAAATCAACGAGATTGTCGAGTTCGTCAAGTCGCAGAGCGAGCCCGACTACCACGAGGAGATCCTGTCTGCCGTGGCGCCCGCTTCCATGTCCATGGCGGGTGGCGGCGGCATTGTCCGCACCGGAGTCGCCGAGCCGCAAGACGATGATCCTCTCATTTGGGAAGCCGCCCATATTGTGGTGGAATCGCAGCTTGGCTCCACATCTGGCCTGCAACGTCGTCTGAAGGTTGGCTATGCGCGTGCCGGGCGTATTATGGACATGCTGGAAGAAAAGGGTGTCGTCGGCCCGCCCGACGGTTCCAAGCCGCGCGAGGTCCTGTTGGACGAGGAGGGGCTTGCCGCGCTGGAATCTGTCGACGCCGAGATGGCACGTGAAGATCGTGAGTTTGGAGGATTCTGATGGCTGCACGCTTTGGTGACATGCTGCTCGAGCAGCGTCGCCGAATGGGCCTTTCCATTCAGCAGGTCGCCAACACCATCAAAATCAGGCCGCAGATCATCGAGTTTTTCGAGACCGGTAACTTTGCTTCGATGCCGCCGCGCGGCTATGCGCAGGGCATGATTTCGAGCTATGCTCGCTTTTTGGGCCTCAATCCGCGCGAGGTCGTCAATGCCTACTTTGACGACCTGATGGCTTACGAACGCGAGACGTCGCAGCAGGGCGGTCGTTTTCAGGACGCCGCCGGCTACGTCAATTCGCGCTCCTCGGTCGATAACGGGCGCTTCCTGATGGTTCAGGGCGGTCGTTCGACCCGCTATGGACAGCGTCCTCAGCAGGCCGGTTATATTACCGAGACGGGTTCGGGCGAGGAGATTCGCTCACAGCGTGACCGGTTCCGCAGTACGCCGATGCCCGAGGACCGTGCACTTCCCGCTGCCCGCGGCGTGGCGCGTGACCCTCGTGCCGGCTACGGCGACGGCGGCTATTCCGATCGCGGTTACCGTGGGGTCTCTTCTGGTCGCTCTCGCGGTGGCTATGCGGATGCCGATACCACGCAGGTGACGCCGCGTCTTCGCTCTCAATCACAGCCGTATGGCCAGCGCTCTTCGGCTCCGCGCTCGGGCCAGCGTGGCTATCAAGGCCGCGGTGAGCTTGCACCCCGCTCGGGTCAGCGCAGCCTTCAGGGCCAGGGCGGCTATCGCGGCCGTTCCGATAGCAATCGCGGCCGTATGCCTCAGGGAGGCGGCCGCAGCAGTTCCGGTCGTGGACGCGGCGGATCCCGTACTCCTCAAAACAACGGGCTCGATCCGCGTATCGTCTACGCCGGCATCGGTGCCGTGGTGTTGCTGCTGATTGTGCTCATCGTGGTGCTTCTGCGCGGCTGCGCATCTTCGGCGCCCGAGACCACGCCCGAGACGCCCACTGCCACCAAGACGACGACCAAGAAGTCTTCTAAGAAGACCGAAACGGTCGACGAGGACGAAGACACCGATGAGGCGACGGATGAGTCGACTGACTCGGACGCTACCAAGACGACGGCCAAGAAGGAAGAGAACGAGGTCACGAAGGTCAAGGTCTCGGTTGCCAAGGGAAAGACCGCGTGGATTGAGGTCAAGGTCGACGGCAAGTCGGTCTATGGCGCCCAGGCGACTGGCCCCTTTGAGCAGGAGTACACGCCCGAGTCTTCGATCGAGATCACCACGTCCAAGCCTTCCGATGTCACCGTTACCAAGAACGGTGAAAAGGTCCGTTACGATACCAAGACCTCGGGCGTGGCGCGCGTGACGATCACCGTTCCCAAGAAGGAGACGTCTGATTCCGAGAATGGTGAAAGTTCTGATGGTACCGACACCACCGATGGTACCGATACCACCGACGGTACCGATGCCCAGTCCACGGATGGCGCCGATACCGCAACTGACGGTCAGACACCCACCGATTCTACCGACAATTCGTACGATAGCTACTAGGCCGCTCGTACGCGAAAGGAAACATCATGGCTAAAGATTCCAGCTTCGACGTCGTGTCCGAGGTCAACATGCAAGAGGTCGACAACGCGTTCCAGCAGACCACGCGCGAGATTTCCCAGCGCTATGACCTTAAGGATTCCGGCGCCACGATTGAGCTTTCGAAGGGCGACAAGCTCTTTACGATCAACGCCCCGGCCGACTTTGTCTCCAAACAGATTGTCGACGTGCTGAGCTCCAAGCTCATCAAGCGCGGCATCGACCTCAAGGCTGTCTCGTGGGATGCTCCGCAGGCGGCATCGGGCGGCACCGTGCGCGTGCTCGGCCATATCGTCGAGGGTATCGACCAGGCGACCGCCAAGAAGATCAACAAGGACATCAAGGATCAAAAGCTCAAGGTCAAGGTGACCATCGAGGCCGACAAGCTGCGTGTTTCCTCTGCTTCGAAGGACGCGTTGCAGACCGTGATCCAGTTCCTGCGTGACCAGGACTACGGCCAGCCGCTGCAGTTCACCAACTACCGCTAATATCAATCGAAAGGACTGCTCTCCAACATGGATACACCGTTGGGCTCCGTGCTCTACATCACCCTCGGGTGCGCTAAGAACGAGGTTGACACCGACCGCATGCGTTCTCTTTTGACCGCCGCGGGCTACGAGGAGGCATTCGACCCGCAGGATGCCGATATCGCCATCGTCAATACTTGCTCGTTCCTCGCCTCCGCAACGTCCGAGAGCATCGAGACCACGCTCGAGCTCGCCAACGAGGTTCAGGACGGCGTTCGTTCTTGCCCCATCGTCATGTGCGGCTGCGTGCCGTCGCGCTATGGCGATGACCTGCCTGACGAGCTGCCCGAGGTCGCTGCCTTTGTGAAGGCCGACGAGGAAGATGGCATCGTGGCGGTCATCGATGGCGTGCTGGGTGTCGAGCGTGAGATTGCAGCCTATATCCCGCAGGTCAAACGTACCGTCGAGGGTGCTGTCGCCTACGTCAAGATTTCCGATGGCTGCAACCGCTTCTGCAGCTTCTGCATGATTCCCTACATCCGCGGCCGCTATCATTCGCGCAATGCCGAGAGCATCATCTCCGAGGTGCGCGACCTGGTTGCCGGCGGTGTGCGCGAGATCGTGCTGGTCGGCCAGGACACGGGCATCTGGGGTACCGACTTTGCCGACGAGGACGTCGCCGATGGCTCGCCGCGCAATCTGGCGCAGCTGCTGCGTGCCGTCGCCGAGACCGTGCGCCCGCACAACGTCTGGGTCCGCGTGCTCTATCTGCAGCCCGAGGGCATGACTGACGAACTCATCGAGACGATTCGCGATACGCCCGAGGTGCTGCCCTATATCGATATCCCCGTGCAGCACTGCGACGCGCGCATTCTCAAGGCCATGCGTCGCTCCGGTTCGCGCCAGGAGCTCGAGGATCTGTTCCGCGACCTTCGCGAGCGCATCCCCGGCATCGTGATTCGTTCCACGGCCTGTCTCTTATACACATCTCCGAGCCCACGAGACTAGGCATGATCTC
>URVF01000147.1 GCA_900551185.1 uncultured Collinsella sp.
TCTACACGCGTAAGATCGTCGGCAGCGTCAGATGTGTATAAGAGACAGGTCCTGGAACAGTGCCGTGGACAGGTAGCGCTCACCGGTGTCGGCGAGCAGCGCCACGATGGTCTTGCCCTCGTTCTCGGGGCGCTTGGCCAGCTGCAGCGCGGCCCACACGGCGGCGCCGGACGAAATGCCCACGAGCACGCCCTCCTTGTGGCCCACGGCGCGACCGGTCGCAAAGGCGTCGTCGTTCTCGACGGGGATGATCTCGTCATAGACCTGGGTGTCGAGGACGTCGGGCACAAAGCCGGCGCCGATACCCTGGATCTTGTGCGGGCCGGCTTGGCCCTTAGAGAGTACCGGGGAAGTGGCGGGCTCAATGGCGACGACCTGAATCTCGGGGTTCTGCTCCTTAAGGAACTCACCCACGCCGGTCACGGTGCCGCCGGTTCCGACGCCGGCGACGAAGATGTCGACCTCGCCGTCGGTGTCATCCCAGATCTCGGGGCCGGTCGTGGCCTTGTGGATGGCGGGGTTGGCGGGGTTCACAAACTGGCCGGCGATAATGCTGTTGGGAGTCTCCTTCTGCAGCTCCTCGGCCTTGGCGATGGCGCCCTTCATGCCCTTGGAGCCGTCGGTGAGCACGAGCTGTGCGCCGTATGCCTGCATAAGCTTGCGGCGCTCCACGGACATGGTCTCGGGCATGGTGATGATCACCTTGTAGCCGCGGGCAGCCGCCACCGAGGCGATGCCGACGCCGGTGTTGCCGCTCGTGGGCTCGATGATGGTATAGTCGCCACCGCGCACGAGCTTGCCGGCCTTCTCGGCCTCGTCAATCATGTTCTTGGCGACGCGGTCTTTGACGGAGCCGGCGGGGTTGAAGTATTCCAGCTTGACGAGCACGCGGGCCTTGAGGTCCTCATCGGCCTCAAAGTGGGTGAGCTCCAGGAGCGGGGTGTGGCCGATAAGCTGATCGATGGACGTGTAAACATTGCTCATGGTGAACCTCCAAAGTGTTCAAATGACTGGATACCGTGTGGTTTTACGGTGTGTGTAGCAGCGAAACCCACAAACCTTATAGGTTGTTCGTTTTGCTGTTGGGAAGCATACTAGACACTAAAGCCTAGTAATGCAATAGGAAATAGGAGTTTATTGCAAGTTGATTAACCATCTTGACCGGAACGGGTATTTTCAAAGCCAATTTTTCGGCTAGAATTTCAACGGACTAAAAGACCGAAAGGCAGCACTATATATGTTGGTTTCTACTAAGGGCAGATATGCCCTGCGCGTTATGGTCGATCTGGCCGAGCACCAAGCGGCCGGTCGCATCCCGCTTAAAGAGATTGCGGCGCGTCAGGGTATTTCGGAGAAGTACCTCGAGAATATTCTGGCGACGCTCGTGCGCGCCAATATGCTCTCGGGCATGCGCGGCAAGGGCGGCGGCTATGTGCTCACACGCCCGCCCGAGCAGTACACGGTGGGCGAGATCTTGCGCCTGACCGAAGGCAGTCTGGCACCGGTCGCATGCCTGGACGGCGACTGCAAGGGCTGCTCGCGTTCGGATGAGTGCCCCACGCTCGACGTGTGGAAGAATCTGGACAAGCTCATCAACGACTACCTCGACGGCGTGACGCTCGATGCGCTCGTCGCCCCCAACGAGGGCTACGACTACGTCATCTAACCCACGCCTGCCATGTGGGGACAGGGTGGAAATGGCAGATTCTCTCGCCCTTTGAGACTTGGCAAATAAGAAGGCCGCCCATTTCTTTGCGATGGGCGGCCTTCGTTTTGGGCTGTTGAGACGGGCGCGGCCGGAATGGCCGTTTTAGCCCTCAGCGATGCTGTCGAGGATGCTGCGCATGATGGATACCAGGATGCTGCCCATAAAGGCCGATCCAAAGCTGGCGATGGAGATGCCCGCGCCCAGCAGATTGACCGACAGGTAGCTGGCCAGCTCGAGCATAAAGCTGTTGACCACAAGCTGAAAAATACCCAGCGTAATGATCGTGAGCGGCAGCGAGATGACCGTCAGGAACGGCTTGACGAGCGAATCGACGATGTTCAGGAACAGTCCCACGAAGGCGAAACAGACCCAGGCCTCGGCAAAACCGAAGGGCTGGATGCCGGGAACGAGGAACGTGGCGATCGCGATGGCGATCGAGGTAAAGAGCCAGTTAAGCATAAAGCGCATGGTGTGAATCCTTTCTTGCGCATGGCGTGGTGAGGGAGCGTAAGGGGCACATGCCTTTGCAACTTGGATGGGTGCGGGGCACGGTCCTGTTTGGGCGCCCATTGTCTCAGATATTCGTGGAGCTTGCGTGCGCATTCGGTTTCTAAACGGCGTTCGTCCTGAAAAACGCGCCGCTGGCAGAGAGTCTTGTCGCTTTAGTTTGGTGGTGTGCTACACTGCTACGGGCAAAAGCCACAGGCGTTGCCCTATTGCATGGAACGGGCGAACGATGCCCGATGTCAGTATCAACTTCGATGCCTTTTGGCGGGTTTGGCGGTGATCGATGAATATCGAGAACATGTTTGACAAGCCTGATGTCAAGCAGCTGGTCCACGCATTTAGCCTTTTGGACGACGAGAAGGATATCCAAGCGTTTTTGACCGATATCTGCACGCCGCGCGAGATTTGCGACCTTTCTCAGCGTTTGCAGGTTGCGCGCTATTTGGACGAGGGCGAGCCTTATGTTGAGGTTCAGGCCCGTACCGGCGCTTCGTCCACCACGGTGAGCCGCGTTTCAAAGGCGCTGAACGGCGAGTACGGTGGCTACCGCAAGATCCTCATTAAGTTGGAGGATGGCGAGTAGGCCGGCGACAACATTGAATTACGAAGAACCGTCCCTACGGGGGCGGTTTTTATATGCCTGCAATCGGCTGGTGCGTTGGGTTCAGGTTGCTTTGTACCAAAAGATGGAACTGCGGTGGCAATGTGTCCGCTTGGGCGGGTAGGATGGATGCATTGATTATTGCGAACGGTTTGAGCGGAGGACCATGCCTGTTCGAATCTATACCACCAATACCGGCACGGATTTGAGCGATGCCGAGTCGGCGCTGCTTGCCGACCTTATTGCCCGTCACGGGCGTGCCGTGTTGCTGGCACCAACGTTTGCCGAGCTCGACCTGTGCCGTCATGATGCGGCGGAAGCCGGGGTTTCACTGGGTATCGACTACAAGACGCCTTCGTCGTGGCTTCGCTCGCTTTGGGAGCTTTTGGGCGACGGGCGCGATTTCGTCGACAACCTGCAGCGCCAGATGCTGTTTTCTGATATGATTGCCCGCCGCGATGATGCCGATCTTCAGCCGCTTTCGTGTGGCCAGGGCACGGTGCGCATGCTCGCGCGCATGGCTCGCGATGTGCTTCCGGGTGTGGCAGGGACGGGTGCCGAGCGATGCGGTGGCAACAATTGCCAGCCTGAGCCAAAAAGCGATGCTGAGGCTCGCGTGTTCGAGCTTTTGCGCGCCTACGCGAGCGGCTTGGACCGTCGAGACATGGTCGAGCCCTGCGAGGCGGCTGACCTTATGGCCGAGGTGCTGGCCGATAGCCTGCCGGCGTGCGCCCGCGCCGTATGCGTGCGCGGTACCACGTCGTTTACGCACGGTCTACTCGAGCTGCTGTCTGCCGTGGCGAACAATGGGGGAGAGGTCGTCGTGCTGCTTGCCCGCGAGCAGGCGGCGATGCGCGAGGAGCTTGCCACGGCATTTGATGCCCGCGGTGTGCTGTTTGAGATCGCGCCGCTGGGGGAGGACGCCGTCGCGTCTGATGTCGCTTGCGGGGCCGCCGCTCAGCCTGCCTTTATTGAGGTCGCCGGCCCCCATGCCCGTGCTCATGTCTATGCGGACGCCATCGATAAGTTGGTGAAAGCGCACAAGGAGTCCAAGGCCGATAAAGCTACTGCAACGCCCGCCGACCCCGTGCGCGTGCTCGTCGTTTCTGCCCGGGCACCCCAGCTGTTCGGCGAGCTCGCCGCCCGTTTGGCGGCGCGTCACAGTGCGGCCGAGACGACTGATTTCACGGCGTTTTCCCAGTCCATCGCGGGCAGGCAGTTTACGGCGCTCGCCAACCTGATCGAGCGTATGAAAGCTGCCGACGAGGGCACCGCTTCCAAGACTGAGTGGTGGCCCGCGCCGGAGCTTACCGACTGGATCTACAGTCCCTGTCTCTTATACACATCTGACGCTGCCGACGATCTTACGCGTGTAGA
>URVF01000148.1 GCA_900551185.1 uncultured Collinsella sp.
GAGATCATGCCTAGTCTCGTGGGCTCGGAGATGTGTATAAGAGACAGGTGCCAGCTCGGCCCCAACAGCCGCCTCACCGACACCACCGTCGGCAGCGGCTGCACCATCGATGAAACCATCGCCGTCGAGGCCGTCATCGAGAACGGCGTCGACTGCGGCCCGCGCGCCTACCTGCGCCCGGGCACCCATATGCTCGACGGCTCCAAGGCCGGCACGCACGTGGAGATCAAGAAGTCCACGATCGGCGAGGGCTCTAAGGTGCCGCACCTGTCCTACATCGGCGACACCACCATGGGCTCCGGCGTCAACGTGGGCGCGGGCTCCATCACCTGCAACTACGACGGCGTGCACAAGCACAAGACCGTCATCGGCAAGGATGCCTTCATCGGCTCCGACACCATGATGGTCGCGCCCGCCCAGATTGGCGACGGCGCGCTCGTGGCCGCCGGCTCCGTCATCACCGAGCCGGTCCCGGCAGACGCACTTGGCCTGGGTCGTGCCCGCCAGATAAATATTGAGGGCTGGGCCGCCGATTACCGCCGCCGTCTGCACGAGGACGACGAGGTATAACGTTTTACCAAGCATCTAAGGAGCTGTTCCCATGGGGGCGGCTCCTTTTTCTATCGTGACCTGCGCAACCGGATGAGTGGTCGGTTCGTGTCCGTTGACGGTAAAGACGTTATCAAGACTCGATAAACCCCGCCGCGCGGTTACAATGCAACAAGGCATCTATATGGCATTCGATATAAAGGAGAAGGGTAATGCCGATTAATGATCCCGAGAAGTCGGAGAATATGCGCAAGTCCATCCGCGTGTATTCCGGTTCCTCCAACCGTCCCCTCGCTCAGAAGATCGCTGAGTACCTTGGGGTCGAGCTTTCGGGCCTTACGCTAAAGCAGTTCGCCAACGGTGAGATTTACGCCCGCTACGACGAGACCGTCCGCGGCGCCGACGTCTTCCTGATTCAGTCCGTGGCCGGCGGCAACGTCAACGACATGCTCATGGAGCTGCTCATCGCCACCGACGCTGCCAAGCGCGCATCCGCCCGCTCCATCACCGCCGTTATCACCCACTACGGCTATGCCCGCCAGGACCGCAAGGCCGGCCCGCGCGAGCCCATCACCGCCCGCCTCGTCGCCAACCTGCTCGAGCGCGCCGGCGTCAACCGCATCATCACCCTCGACCTGCACCAGGGCCAGATTCAGGGCTTCTTCGATATCCCGGTTAACCACCTGTCCGCGCTGCCGCTGTTTGGCCAGTACTACAACGACATGCACTTCGACACCGACAACCTGGTTGTCGTCTCCCCCGATGTGGGCCGCGCCAAGGCCGCCAAGAAGCTGTCCGACATGCTCGGCTGCGACCTGGCCATCGCCCACAAGGGCCGTCCGCGCCACAACGCCGCCGAGGTCATGGGCATCATCGGTGACATCAAGGGCAAGACCTGCATCATCAACGACGACATGATCGACACCGCAGGCACCCTGTGCGCCAACGTCAAGGAGCTCAAGGCTATGGGCGCCGGCGACATCTACGTATGCGCCACCCACGGCATCTTCTCCGGTCCGGCCATCGAGCGTCTGAACGACGCCCCGATCGTCGAGTGCCTCGTCACCGACGCCATTCCCGTCGAGGTCGGCGGCAAGATCAAGACCATCTCGGTCGCCGAGGAGTTCGCTCAGGCCATCTCCGCCGTTTACCACGAGGAGCCCGTCTCCACGCTCGTCGGCGGCGACTTCGCGCTGTAATCCAGCGTGCATCTCATCATCTTTGGTGTTTTTAAAGGGTCGGAAGCTCGCTTCCGACCCTTTTTCTACCCCTCGACAACCTTCCCTGGACAATTAGTTCAGATACGTATTTTTTAAAGCTCCAAAGGGCCGTTCGGAGCCTTCTGAGCTCCCCGGCGGATGCCATGCCGCCCAAAGCTCATCTTTTTTGAGTACAACCGCCGCATCTTTACCCTCAAATCGCCCTCGAAGGCCCTTAGAAACGTCTCGAACGCCCGCCGCCTTATACGTATCTGAACTAACTGTCCAGTAGCTATCGTCAACCTTCGCGGCAGAGCTCAATTTTCCGCAATCCCCTCAACCGATTCCACCGATTTCATAACACCCAGCCGTTCGTGGCGCGCAGCGCCCCGCTGAGCGAAAAGAACGGCATGGCGGTCGCATTCTGCCGCCAACTTAGTACGTTATAGCTATGACGACCGTGATTTCACATTTCTCCGCCCTCCGCGCAATTCGTCGCGCACGACGGGCGTACTCTGCCCTACCCTGGGACTCCGTTGATAGCGAACAGCAAGCACAGGCCTTGGCTGGCTGCATTCCCAACAATGACGCGATAGACTTTGGCGCACTTTCGATACTCGACGCCTGGAATGAAGATGATTCCGAACTGCTCGATCTTCTCGTTTCAAACGAAGACAACAGGCGCCCCGACAAGCGACTTCTTCAGCATATTCTCTCCGCTCCGCTTCCTGAAGGTGCAATTATGCACGTCGAGGCCGACATCTACGCTACGTCTCCTGCCATGACAGCCATGCTTTGTTCCAAGAATGAATCAGTCGCCAAAACCTTGATGCTACTCATGGAACTGCTCGGAACCTACTCCCTTCCCCCCGGGGCAACATACCCCATTGCCTATGACGCCATCTGGCCCAAGGGCGATGACTGCGCAGCGACGAGCGATCTTGATTGCCTGGGCGACCAGTCGGCGACCGAACAACAGAACGAGACCCGCTACGAACAGGCACACTACAAATGCGAGCCCGCCACAACTATCGAAGAGCTCGAGGCGGTCGCACGCTTCGCCAAAAGTAGCTCATATACCTCGTTTCGCACGGCAGTCAATCTCGCCCGACCCGGATCTGCATCCCCAGCCGAATCCCTAATGTTTGCCGTTCTCGGAGCGCCCATGCGCTTTGGCGGATTCGGATGTTGCAGCCTGCCCATGGGAGGCCTGCTACTCAACTATCGAATCGACTTCGACACTCTTGCGGTCAACATGTCCTCCGGCATCCCTTACGCCATCTGCGACCTATATTGCCCGGCCGCCGGAGTCGACAACGAATACAACGGAATTGGGCATGAGCTTCAAAACGCTCGCATCCACGATGGCAATCGAAATAATGGCCTCAAGGCAATGGGCATCCACGTCCTGGTTATCAATCGCGACCAAATGAAAGACCTTGTTGCACTCGAAGCCTTCGCCCAAACGATGCATCGACTCGCGGGAGTCCGATTCCGATACCGTATCAAGGGCTATCGCAAGCGTCAGACCGCTTGGCTCAACGCCCTGCGGGCCGGAATCGGCCTTGCGCCGGTCTAAACGGCGAATCACCCGTGCACCGTCGAGCAGGGCTGGACAGTTAGTTCAAATACGTATAAATGGACACATTGAATTAGGCTGTTTTGCAGTTATCTCTATACCATTCGCCCGATTTGAGGGCAGGGTAGACTTCAAAACAGCGTCATATGGACCAACTAAAGCTCCAAAACAACGTATCGGCATTGAATCGAGCAATTCGAGTTCTCAGAACTTATACGTATCCGAACTAACTGTCCACCTCGATTTCGACGGCCGTCCAAACGCCCTCAAATAACCTCAATTGCCCTCCATTTGACAGCAGCAACAGGGTCGCTCACCATAGCAGGCGACAAATCAACGAAAGGATGAACATGGCAGCTGCACAGCCGCTTAAGATTCGCATGGTTGCCGGACTTGGCAACCCGGGCGAGGAATATGCAGAGACCCGTCACAACGCCGGCTTTAAGGCAATCGACGAACTGGCCCGTCAGGCCGGCGTCACGTACTGGAAAAACCAGGCCGGCGCCGAGGTCGCGCTCATCAACATCAACGACCCCGAGGAAGAGGACGGCAAGCGCCAGATTGTGCTGGTCAAGCCGCAGTCGTACATGAATACCTCGGGCGGCCCCATCTCCAAGCTCTGCCGCGAATACAAGATCAAGGCCGAGGAGCTGCTCGTAATCCACGACGAGCTCGATATTCCCGCCGGCGACGTGCGCGTCAAGGTGGGCGGCGGCCATGCTGGCCACAACGGCCTGCGTTCCATCATCGACAAGATGGGCAGCCGCGACTTCAGCCGCGTGCGCGTAGGCATTGGCAACCCTCCGGGACGCATGCCGGTGGCAGATTTCGTGCTCAAGCAACTGCGCTCCCGCGAGGCAGAGG
>URVF01000149.1 GCA_900551185.1 uncultured Collinsella sp.
CGAGATCATGCCTAGTCTCGTGGGCTCGGAGATGTGTATAAGAGACAGGCCCTGCTGCTGTTCTTGGATTTTGGCGCGGTGACCGTGTGGTCCGTGTTCATTATCCTGTTCCGTGAGCTTCTGGTGAGCGCCCTTCGCATGGTCGCGAGTGCGGCCGGTGTGGTCGTTGCGGCCGATAAGCTCGGCAAGTACAAGACGGCGACCACGATGGTCTCCATCTGCGGTTACCTGTGCGTTTTTGCTATGGCTGGCTTGCACCTTGGCCCGGTGGCGCTGACGCTCGGCATCTACTCGGTGTCGCGCTTCCTGTATGCCGTTGCCGTTGTCTTGACCGTTATCTCGGGCGCCCAGTACTTCTGGAACTGCCGCAAGATCGTCTTTTCGGTCTAGGTCCTGGTGGGTATGACGGACTCTTTTGAGCAGATTTCCGCACATAACGAGGAGCTGGCGCGCGATATCGTCGAGCGCGCGAGCGCTCGGGGTGTGACGGTTTCGACGGCCGAGTCGCTGACGGCGGGTATGATCGCCTCGACGATTGCGGATATCCCGGGCGCCTCGGCGGTGCTGCGTGGCGGTGCGGTAACCTACTGCGATGAGATTAAGCATCGCGTGCTGGGTGTTGAGCAGGAGACGCTCGACCGCTACACCGCGGTGTCGCATCAAACTGCGCGCGAGATGGCGTCGGGTTCGCTGGAGCTGTACCAGAGCGATATTGCAGTGAGCGCAACGGGTTATGCCGGCCCCGGCGGTGGCACTGAGGACGATCCTGCGGGCACTTTCTATATTGGCTGGGCGCATCGTTCCGCCGATGGGGGCGTGCCGGTCGTGGACTCTGTGCGCTGCCACTATGAGGGCGACCGTTCGTGTGTTCGTGCCCATGCGGTCACGGAGGCATTGGGTCGCATTGCCCTTGTGCTCAACTCTATGGAATAGACGTGTTTTAAGGGGCCTCCGGGCCCCTTAATTGTGGAGATAGGGACCTTAGGCTCATTTGGCGTTTGTGCTGGTTGTAGACGTATTTTTGCCTGCCTTGTTCATATTTGGTCCTTTGTGGTCAAGCATTTGGTCAGTGTTTGGTCGGCGTTTGGTTGGGTTTTGGAAAGGTCGGCTGCATATGATTTATCTGAACGGTTGACCACGAACAGCCGTTCGTTTATTATCGATGCAGGTTGTTAAGAGGAGGGCTATTCATGGCCAAGAATTCAGGTCCCGTACGTACCGTTCATGCTCGCACGACGGGAAAAGAGCGCGATGAGATGATCGCCACCACCAAGGCCGAGATCGAGAAGAAATTCGGCCAGGGTTCCATCATGAGGTACGGCGACGGTGGCCCCGAGCTCGAGGTCGAGGCCATCCCTACGGGCGCTCTGGCACTCGATGTCGCTCTGGGTATCGGCGGTGTGCCGCGCGGCCGAATCGTCGAGATCTACGGTCCCGAGTCCTCCGGTAAGACGACGCTTTCGCTCGAGATCCTGGCCGAGGCCCAGGCAATGGGTGGCGTTGTGGCATTTATCGATGCCGAGCATGCGCTCGATCCCACGTATGCCGCGCGCATCGGCGTGGATATCGACGAGGTGCTCATTTCCCAGCCCGATACGGGTGAGCAGGCGCTTGAGATCGTTGACATGCTTGTGCGTTCCGGAGCCATCGATGCCATCGTTGTCGACTCCGTCGCCGCGCTGACCCCGCGTGCCGAGATCGAGGGAGAAATCGGCGACACTACGGTCGGTCTTCAGGCTCGCCTGATGAGCCAGGCGCTCCGCAAGCTCGCCGGCTCGCTGTCCAAGTCCAACACGACGTGCATCTTCATTAACCAGCTGCGTGAGAAGATCGGCGTCATGTTCGGCAATCCCGAGACCACGACGGGCGGCCGCGCCCTTAAGTTCTTCTCTTCGGTGCGTATCGACATTCGCCGCATCGACAGCATTAAGCTTAAGGACGAGGTTATCGGTAACCGCGTGCGCGCCAAGGTCGTTAAGAACAAGGTGGCCGCTCCGTTCCGTTCTGCTGAGTTCGACATCATGTACGGTACGGGCATCTCTAAGGAGGGCTCGATCTTGGACATGGCTGTCGAGTGCGGCATCTGCAAGAAGATGGGCTCCTGGTTTGCCTATGGCGAGGACAAGCTCGGCAACGGTCGCGAGGCCGCCAAGGCGTTCCTGCGCGAACACCCCGATTGCGCTGACGAGATTGAGCATAAGGTCCGCCTTGCCTGCGGGCTTGAGTTTGATGACGATGCTCCGTCCGAGGTCGAGCTGACCGATCAGCCTGCGCCTGAGGAGTTTGACGAGCTTTACGCCATCGATGGTTCCGCCATGCTCGATGATGACGACGAGTAGCGGTTACGCTCATGTCGTATACGGTGACCGAGGCTACGGTCGTCTTTCCCGATAAGAAGGCGGCCTCCTCGTTCTCGAGCGGGTATGCGTCTAAAAAGCCCTGCGCGCATATCGATTGTGAGCTTGAGGGCGGTTTTGAACGGTCCATTTGGATTCCCGTGCGGGTTGCGCGGCTGTATCTCAAAAACCGCCCCGATTTTCCCTGTGATTGGGATAACTTTCGTGAGGCTGTGCAGCTCATCGAGCGTAAATGTGCACTTACCATGGTGACCGAGATGTTATCACGCCGTGACCATGCGACGGGTGAGGTCCGTGACAAGCTGGCTTGCTACGGCTTCCGCCAGCCCGCGATCGATTTCGCCGTCGAGCGCGCCACCGAGTATCACTTTTTAGACGAGAACCGCTTTTGCTCGTACTTTATCGAGGAACGCAAGCGGCGCGGTTGGGGTCAGCGCAAAATCGAGACCGAACTTAAGCGCCGTCATGTCGTGCTCGATGACATTCCCGGTTATCCCGAGGATTATTTTTCCGTCGAAGACGATTTGGCGCGTGCGTCAGCCCTGCTCGCCAAGCGGCGTGTTCCAGAGACGTGCGGATTCGAAAAACTGGTTCGGTTTTTGATGGGCAAGGGCTTCTCGTATCACATCGCCGCCGATGCCGTTAAGGCACGTCTCGATGCCGAATGCGAGGGATGTGCGCTTTAGGCGTATGCGTTTTGTGGCCCCGCCGTTCACCGCGTTTTAGCCGCCGTACTGGGGCCATTTATTTGACAGTTGTTGTGGTTCAACGTACGATAAACACTGTCATTTGCTTTGTGATATGTGCTCATCTGTGATGAGTTTGTTTATATGTTTATCTGTATCCGACCCGCATAAGCTGCGCCCATATTACTCAAATGTCGCGAGCCGTTCATAAGGACGGTTCGCTTTGTTGTGTAACGAATCCATAAAAAGGAGTGAGCATGCCTATCATTGCAGCGCTCGTTGGCATCGTTTTGGGTGCCATCGCCGCCATTGCCTACATGCGCACCGCCAAGCAGGGTAGTCTTCACGAGGCCGACGAAAAGATCCAGTCGGCACACGCACAGGCTGAGTCCCTGATCGGTGATGCAAAGCGTCAGGCCGAGACCCTCAAAAAAGAGGCTCTGCTCGAGGCTAAAGAGGAGATCATCAAGAACAAGCAGGCCGCCGAGGCCGAGGACAAGCAGCGTAAGAGCGAGATTCGTACGCTCGAGAACCGCGTGATGCAGCGCGAGGAATCCCTCGATCGCCGCAACGACGCTCTCGACAAGCGCGAGCATCAGCTGTCCAGTCAGGCCGGTCAGGTCGAGAAGCGCTCCCGTGAGCTCGAGGAACTCTGCGCAAAGCAGACCTCCGAGCTCGAGCGTATCGCCGACCTTACCCGCGAGGATGCCCACAAGGAGCTCCTCGATAAGGTTCGCGGCGAGGTCACCCACGAGGCCGCCACGATTATTCGCGAGTCCGAGCAGCAGGTTCGCGCCGAGTGCCACAAGACCGCCCAGGAGATTCTTTCCCTGGCGATTCAGCGCTGCGCTGCCGACCACACTGCCGAGGTCACCGTTACCTCCGTGCACATTCCCTCTGATGACCTCAAGGGCCGTATCATCGGTCGCGAGGGTCGCAACATCCGGACCTTCGAGCAGGTTTCCGGCGTCAACCTCGTGATCGACGACACGCCCGAGACCGTCGTTCTTTCGAGCTTCGATCCGGTCCGTCGTGAGACCGCCCGTGTCGCCCTCGAGAACCTCATCGCCGACGGCCGCATTCACCCCGCCCGCATCGAGGAGATGTATCACAAGGCTGCCGACCTGGTTCAGC
>URVF01000150.1 GCA_900551185.1 uncultured Collinsella sp.
GGCTCGGAGATGTGTATAAGAGACAGGAGCAGGACTGTCCGAGCAGCGGGGCAAGCGTGAAACCGACCCCCAGGAGGACCAACAACAATGATCAAGATCACCGTCCCCGCCACCAGCGCAAACCTAGGCATCGGCTACGACACCCTCGGCATGGCCGTCAGCCTCTACTCGCATTTCACCTTCGAGCGCGCTGACAAGCTCACCATCACGGGCTGCCCCGAGGAATTCCAAAACGAGAACAACCTGGTCTACGTGAGCTTTGTGGATGCGCTGGCCGCATGGGGCGAGCCGGCCTTCCCCGTCGCCATTGACATTCAGACTGACGTTCCCGTCGCCCGCGGCCTGGGCTCCAGCTCCACCTGCGTCGTCGCCGGCATTATGGCCGCCGCCGCACTGACAGGCCACACTGTCGACCGCGCCGAGCTCGTCCGCATTGCCACCGAGGTCGAGGGCCATCCCGATAACGTCGCCCCCGCTATCCTGGGCGGCGCCGTCTGCTCCTTTACGCCTACCGATTCACTCCCCCAGTGCCTGCGCTACGAGGTGAGCAATCGCTTGCGTTTTATTACCGTGATTCCACCTTACGAGGTGCACACGAGTGAGGCGCGCAAGGTCGTGCCACAGGAGATTCCGCTCTCCACCGCCGTGTGGCAGATGGGCCGCATCGCCGGCATGACGCGCGGCTTGGAGACTGGTGACCTGGACCTGATTGCCGCCGCCAATGACGACCGCATTCAGGAGCCCTATCGTCGCCGCCTGATTCCCGACTACAACGCCGTGCGCGACACCTGCCTTAACGGAGGCGCCAAGACCATCTGGATCAGTGGCTCCGGCTCGACCCTCATGGCCGTGACTGACGACACCATCGTGGCGAAGTTCCTGCAGGTCAAGCTGCGCGAGCAGTTCCCCAAGTGCGATACGCATATTCTGACGTGCGACACCGAGGGCGCTCAAATCGAGTACCTGTAGCGCCCTGCCTCATTGCTCTCACCGGCCCCCTTGGGGCTTCCCCTGAAAACGTCCTCGATCATGAATTGCCCCGTCGTGCGCTTCGCGCGACGGGGCAATTCGATCTGCGGATTGTTTTCAGGGGAAGCCCCAAGGGGGCCTGCGCAGCCTCGAAAGGATAATCGCATTCGCTGATTTAATCTTGTGCTCCAACGGAGCCACGGACGAGAGGCCTTCACGCTGCGGAATAATTTTGAGGGGAACACCCCGACCATCCCTGCGTTTACCTTGCTGAGGATGTCTACAGGAACCCACGCTTTGAAGGGGCGCCGGGCAGATAGGGGCTTTTTAAGTTACATAATAAACTGTTTATCTATGCTACTATTTAACTAGGCATCGCAGTATGGAGGTGGTCAAAGTGTTACGCACACTCAAAGCTTCGTTTTTCCTCTCGATACTTTTGATATTACCGATATGTTTCTCGTTTAGCCCTTCGACTGCTTATGCTGCAGAAAGCGATGCTGTCGCAATTTCTGGCGCAACCCAAGATTTTGATTTAACGAAAGGTCCCGAGCAGTCTCATCAAATCAAGCTTAAGGATGGGACCGTTGCAGTAATAGGAATTAAAAAAACCAATGAGCCCAGCCTGATATGGGACAGTTACTACAACAACGCATCTGGAACTTGGACTATCTATTACAACAGTCCTTTTATTTATCGCGAATTCAAGATCAAGATAGCGAACTCGCTCATTACCAGCGCTTGGGGACAAAACTATACGACTATCGGCTGTACGGTAACTAACGAGTCCTTTATATGGAACTCGAAACAGGCGACATATCGACTCAACTATGAATCGATGGGGATGACGTCCGGTATCGCCGTGTTGCAAGCGACCATGGAAGGCAGCACGCTCCACACCTATGCAAACTAGACTCACATCAATTGAGGAAGTTCAATGATCCCAATTCCTGCACGCTCAGACATTATGATCGCTCTCGTTTGGATTCTCATCGGAGTGTTTATTTGGCGTATCTGCAAATGGGTTAAAAACAAGAAATAGTTGATAAAACGTATATGCCATTTATGCGATGCTTGGGGCCGTTAAATCGGCCCCTATTTCTATAGCTTTTCAAGCAGCAGTCACCCATTTGGAAGTCGCAATGCCATTCATACGATTTCAGCCCTTTAAGCCGCTTTCTATTGGTAGGGACTCTTGCTGGTAAGGATTGCTTACTAGATACAAACCTCGGCAATAAATTGGGTTAGGCCGCGCTGGTTTCTTTGTATTCGAAGACTGGCTCTAGAAGATCTTCGATGTTGCAGTGGAGGGCTTTTGCTATGGCTCTTACGCTTGTTACCGAAGCTTCATTGATGTTTCTCTGGCGCTGCTCGTACATTTGGATTGAGCGGAGTGATACGCCCGATTCGTATGCCAGGTCTTGCTGGGTTTTCTTAAGCCTCTTCCTTGCTAGCGCCAGTTTGGTTTGACGAGGTGTTTTCTTCGCTATATCGCAAACAAGACGCGCCACACGCTCCTCTGAGGCTTCGTGCCAGGGGTAATACATATTGCACAGCGCATCGAACGGAACGGCATGCAGCAGGTCTTCGAAAGACTCGCCCAGACGCCATTGCAGATATGCCAATATCCAGCCCGTCCAATACTCCGGCGTCTTCTCAAAACGATAGGTGCGGTCCGGTATAGACCCGCTTTGATATCCCGACCTTTCGGCGATAAGTGCGAACAGCTCAACACCTGATTTTCCCGATACGACCCATGCGTTGCCGCGCTCAAACTCGCGAGCTACGCCGCTCAGGCAAAAGAGCTCAGCGATCTCGGACCCTTCCGCTCCATAGTCGTTCACGGCATAGTCAAAGCAGTCGCCAAGGTTGTTCATTGCGTCCTCGAGGTAGTAGACGGGGTACGTCCTACTCGGACCACAACTCGTTAACTCTTGGATCATCCAAATCAACCCTCCCCGCCATTAAATCCTTGATGTCGATACCTTCAGAATCAAATCCATTTACCGTGTCCAAGTACTTGCGCCGAGCGTTCTGCTCTCGCTCAAAACGCTTGGGATAAAACTCAGATCCCGAAGCCGGCTTCCAATCGCAGAATCTAATCGCCGAGAATGCGCGCTCACTCATAAGAGCATATTGAATGCCTAGATCGCCCAGGCGCATAATGCGCTGAAGTTGTCGGAGCGAAATCATGCCATTAACAAACTGCCTTGCAAAAGAAAAATACGAGTCGTCGGCACGATAGCCCCGAATAACGTCGTAAGAAGAAATATCAATCAAACAGTTATCAAGCAGAAATCGAAGTCCGTCGCGTGCTAGCGGCGTCGAGACATTAAACTCCCGGTTGTCGGCCAAAATCGCAAGCCAATTGAGGATTGAAAACTCCCCAGACTCTAAATCCAAGACCGAAAGGCCATCTAAATCAAGTTCATATCGATTTGCAATGCCATCCGACTCGGTCCGGCATGCCCATTCCATCGCCATTTCTTCATGTGGCGTGCAATAAAACCCGCGCCCATAGTCATTGAATTGTCTGCATTTATCCAACGACGGATGCTCGACAACAACCTCCGACCCGTGCCAAAGCTCCATATCGACCTCCAAACAAAAATATCACCCCAGTGATAGTTTACCAATAACTATCACTGGGGTGATATAGATAGACAAAAGTTGTTTGACAGTGCGGCATGCCCTAGAGGCAGGCTTCGGCGATGCGGCGCTTGAGTTCGTCGATTCCGGTGCCGGTCTGGGAGCTTGTGATGATTACGTTTTCGGCCGGGACGTTGAGCTGCTTTTTGATGGCTGCTGCCTGGCGGGCCTGCTGGGTGCGGCTGAGCTTGTCGGCCTTGGTGAGGCAGACGATAAAGTTGAACTCGTTGCCCTGCAGGTAGTCGATCATGTCATGGTCGAGCTTGCTCGGGTCGTGACGAATATCCACCAGCGACACGACCAGGTTAAAGCTGCGCTCCGAGTCGAAGAAGTCGCCGATAAGTTCTGCCCAGCGGTCACGCTCGGCCTTGGAACGGCGGGCGAAACCGTAGCCCGGCAGGTCGACGAAGTGCACGTCGTCAGCCTCGAAGAAGTTGATGTTGCTCGTCTTGCCCGGCGTGCTCGAAACCTTGACCAGGTTCTTGCGGCCAAAGCGGTTGTTCATGATGGAGGACTTGCCCACGTTGGAGCCTGTCTCTTATACAC
>URVF01000151.1 GCA_900551185.1 uncultured Collinsella sp.
TCTACACGCGTAAGATCGTCGGCAGCGTCAGATGTGTATAAGAGACAGCACATGCCTTGTGCAGGCGAACGGCGGTCCCACGCGCCTGCTCAGTGCCCTCTTGTGCGGCTCGAATCGCGACATAGACGCGCGTTCCCGTACCGCCAAAGCGCTCAAGCGCCTGCTCGATGGCTGTCAACGTCTCATCGTCAGCCACATCTTCAATGGCCAGCACGATGCCATCGGCAACGCCGTCGGCATTATCCGCCTTTAAGTCAACCGGGCGGGGGAGTGCGGTGCCGGAAAGCTGAGCATAGGCCGCGATGGCATCCTGCAGGTCCCAGAGCAAAAAATCAAGATCGGCGCTCTTGGGAATACTGATATACGCAATGGTTTGCAGCGTTTTTGGTACGTCGCCACGCGCGATTGTCTCCATGCCATCTCCTTTCCGGCTCGTTTCCGTTTAGGTTACACCGTCTGGTGGCGCCCCGCCGCGCTATCCTAGTGCAACCCTTACGAAAGGAACGCCATGCGACTGCCCATGAATACCTCGCTTGCCACGCTCAAGCCCTCCGGTATCCGCCGGATCAACGCGCTCGCCGCCCAGCATCCGGGGTGCATCGCGCTCGCGCTCGGCGAGCCCGATTTTCCCACGCCCGATGTGATTAGCGCCGAGGTGACCGCCGCACTGGACCGCGGTGACACGCACTATCCGCCCAACAACGGTCGCCCCGCCCTGCGTGATGCACTGTCCAAATATATGGATGACGCGGGCCTGGCGTTTTCCGCCGATGAGGTCATCCTGACCGACGGTGCGACCGAGGCACTGTCGGCAACATTCATGGCTATGCTCAACCCCGGCGACGAGGTCATCATCCCCACGCCTGCCTTTGGCCTGTACGAGAGCATCGTCGTGGCCAACCACGCCAAGGCGGTCTTTTTGGATACGGAGCCTGCGCAATTCCAGATTGACGAGGACGCACTTCGTGCTTGCGTGACGCCGGCGACCAAGGCCATCGTCATCTGCACGCCCAACAATCCTACGGGTTGCATCCTCAACGCGGCTTCGCTCGACGCCGTGGCGCGCGTGGCAGAGCAGGCGGGCATCTACGTGGTCTGCGACGACGTATACAACCGCCTGGTCTACGTGGACGGCTACGAGCGCTTTGCCCAGCGTCACCCGGAGCTGCGTGAACAGACGGTCATCATCGAGAGCTTCTCCAAGCCCTGGTCCATGACCGGCTGGCGCCTGGGCTGGCTCGCGGCAGCGGCACCCGTCATCGCCGAGATCGCCAAGGCTCACCAATACTTAGTATCGAGCGCCGTCTCCTTCGAGATGGACGCCGCAGCCCGAGCCCTGACCGTCGACCCAACCCCCATGCTCGAAGTCTACCGAGCCCGTCGCGAACGCGTACTCGCGGCCTTAGACGCCATGGGCCTCGACGTAGTAGAGCCCGCAGGAGCCTTCTACACTTTCCCGAGCATCAAAAAGTTCGGCCTAACCAGCGAAGACTTCTGCATCAAAGCCATCAAAGAGGCAAACGTAGCCCTAGTCCCGGGCGACTGTTTCGGAACCGAAGGCCACATCCGCCTAAGCTACTGCGTCTCCGACAAAGACCTAGACGAAGGCCTCCACCGCCTGTCCACCTTCATTTCGACCTTATAGTCCTCAGGGACGCAACACATCAGCCCACCGACCCAAGCATTATGAGCGGGGCGCGCCGGCCAACGGCAACCCTGGCTGTCCCAAAGTCAACACAGGTCGCGCCGCCAAAGGCCAGGCGCAAGCTTTTCGTAGATTCCGCACGAGCCGAAGAGCACTAAATGTGCTCTTCGTGCGAGCCCAGGACCTGACCGAGCGAAAACCTTGCGCCTGGCCTTCGGCGGCGCGTGCCGGATGGTGGAATTGTGTGCAGCCCGGTTTTCCGTTGACCGACGCCGGGGTCCCCGCCATAATACTTTCGGTTCACGCACGAATCCGCTGCCAGAGACAGCCGGTGCAAACGGGCATCGCCCGCGAGCTTAATGGGATATCCCGCTAGCCGAGGTGGTCGAGTAGATATGTCTTCTCGCCCCCGTCGCTCATGCAGCGCGGGGGCTTTCTTTTTGGACATGCCCCCGTCACGTCCTTGTGGCGGACCGTGCCCGGAAAGAATTCGAGGAGGTGTAATTCATGCCCCAGCAGTACAAAATCGACAAGGTTGCAGAGATCGAGTCCCGTATCGCCGAGAACGCCGGTCTGTTCGTCGTCAACTACAACGGTCTGACGGTTAAGCAGGCTCAGGAGCTGCGTCATCAGCTTCGCGAGTGCGGCGCCGAGATGAAGGTCTACAAGAACAACCTGGTCAAGATCGCCCTCAAGAACCAGGAGCAGCCCGAGATCGACGAGATTCTCGCCGGCCCCGTCGCTTATGTGTTCTACGAGACCGAGCCGGTCGAGGCCGCTAAGGCCCTTAAGGACTTCTCCGCTAAGTCCAAGGGCGTCCTTGAGATCAAGGGCGGTATCTCCGACGGCAAGGCCGTTTCCGCTGATGATGTTAAGGCTATCGCCGAGCTGCCCACCAAGGATCAGCTTCTTGGCCAGATCGCCGGTCTCATCTCCGGTTTCGCTCGCGACATCGCTGTCTGCGTCAACGGCGTTTCCTCTGGTCTCGCTCGTTCGATTCAGCAGGTCTCCGAGCAGAAGGCAGCCTAGTCGCTGTTTTCGCCCGCGGCGGCAACGCCGCACCCCTGGCGCATTCGCGCCGTGTTTTAACTGATCTCCGTGCATCCGCACGGAAACCGAAAGGACTTAGAAATGGCTAAGCTTACCACCGATGAGATCATCGATGCTCTTAAGGAAATGACCCTTCTCGAGGCTTCCGAGCTCGTCAAGGCTATCGAGGACACCTTCGGCGTTTCCGCCGCTGCTCCTGCCGCTGTTGTCGCCGCTCCCGCTGCTGGCGCTGCTGAGGCCGAGGAGAAGACCGAGTTTGACGTCGTGCTCGAGGGCTTCGGCGACAACAAGATCCAGGTCATCAAGGCCGTCCGTGAGCTCACCAACCTTGGCCTGAAGGAGGCCAAGGAGGTCGTCGAGGGCGCTCCCAAGGCTGTTCTCGAGGGTGCCAAGAAGGAGGACGCCGAGGCTGCCAAGGAGAAGCTCGAGGCTGCTGGCGCTGCTGTCACCCTCAAGTAATCAGGTTTTCTCGCCAGATTTCTTTGCAGACGGGGTTCGCATTGCGAGCCCCGTCTTTTTTGTTTTTCGGTCCCTCGACATCGGTAGCTCAAACTGCCATATCCTGTGATTTGCGTCGTATCGGGTACCCTGCCGTTGGGCAATAAAATTGCACCATTCGAGCAATAATTTGCGTTGACCTGCTGAAGAATTGTCTCTGCCTTGTAGCGACATATAGTTCCAGCGGTAAGATGCTTGGGTATCGCAATTTGGTCTGCGGCTGTGTGCCGCACGCATGGGGCGCTTTTGCGCCTGCGAAAGGATCTTTGAATAACATGAAGGCAATCATCCCCGCCGCCGGTCTTGGCACGCGTTTTCTGCCTGGCACCAAGTGCACGCCCAAAGAGATGCTGCCGGTGCTCGACAAGCCCGTCATTCAGTACGTCGTCGAGGAGGCGCTCGACCCCGAGGAAGTCGACGACGCCATCATCGTTACATCTCCCGGTAAGCCCGAGCTACTGAACTACTTCCAGCCCGATCGCTCGCTCGAGAACCTGCTGCGCGAGCGCGGCAAGAACGCCTATGCCGATGCCGTCGCCCACGCTGGCGGTATGCCGGTCGACTTCCGTTATCAGTACGAGCCCAAGGGCCTCGGCCATGCTATTCGCTCTGCTGCCGACGCCGTGGCGGGGGAGAACTTCCTGGTTCTTCTGGGCGACTACGTTGTGCCTAATCGCGACATCTGCGACAAGATGCTCGCCGTTTCCAAGGAGCACGGTGGAGCTTCGGTTATCGCCGTCGCTGCTTGCTCGCCCGAGGAAGTCAGCCGCTACGGCGTTATCGCCGGCGAGCGCGTCGGTTCGCTCGAGGGCGCCGAGGACGTTGCCGATGCAGAGCCGGGCGCTGTCTGGCGTATCGGCGGTCTGGTCGAGAAGCCCGCTCCCGAGGCGGCTCCGTCCAACCTGTACCTGTCTCTTATACACATCTCCGAGCCCACGAGACTAGGCATG
>URVF01000152.1 GCA_900551185.1 uncultured Collinsella sp.
CGTGGGCTCGGAGATGTGTATAAGAGACAGCACCGAGTTCGAGCTCTATTACCGCGCGGGTGAGCATGAGTACCGCTATGTTCTGTCTGTACACGCCGATGAGATCGTGTCCGAGGGGCTGTGGCGGCGTAAATTGGGAGCGTCGCGTACGGCGATGCTGTTCGAGCGCGAGGATACAAAGGTTGAACTCGGCCCCACACTGCGTAAGCTTGTGACGGCTGCGAGGTTCAACCCGAGCCTGCCATACCTATCGTTCCTTTGCATCAACTTCGAAGCGCCGGTGGTCCAGGAGGCGGCTAGCTGGTTTCTCGACGCTGTGTTTCTCAACTACAACAGTTCCTACCTGGAGCGGATGCTCGAGCAAATGCTCGACGAGGGCGACTCGCGCGAGGTCACGCGTTTCCTGCGCGCCGTTGATGTGCGTATCGATGGCTTCAGAGTGGAGAGAGCGCCGGAGTGGCGCGGCCAGCGCGTCTTCGTGAGGCACGAGGTGGGCGGCAAGGCGTACGAGCTGCGTTTATCCGAGGAATCTGCCGGAACCCAGAAGCTCATGGGGTTGGCTGCGTATCTGATGACAGCGCTTGAGCGTGGTGGCACCGTTGTGGTAGACGAGCTCGACGCCAAACTGCACCCGAAACTTCTTCGCTATGTGATTCTGTTGTTTAAGGATCCTGAGGTCAACAAGAGTGGCGCGCAGCTCATCTTCTCGTCCCAGGATGTGTCAACCATGCGAAACGATGTGTTCCGCCGTGACGAGATATGGTTCGCTGCGCGCGGCGAGAGGGAGGCGAGCCAACTGTGGTCTCTCGCCGACATCCACGAGGCAAACGGCAATCTGGTAAGCAAGAACGCGGCTTTCGACAAGCAATACCTGTCCGGTCGCTACGGCGCCGATCCGTATCTCACCCGCATCGAGGAGTGGGATTAGCATGGTGGCGAAGAAGTCGAAGGGCTGGCGTAGTGGCAAGCGCGAGGGCCGCTCGCGCATGGTTCAGATGACGCGTCATCTTGTAGTGAGCGAGGGCAAGGAGACCGAGCCTCGCTACTTTGAGGGTGTGCGTGCGGCGTTGGGCGCGGCGAACGAGCGCAAGGTTGCCATTGTCGTTAAGGGGACCGGCAGACACACGCTTGACCTGCTTGACTTCGCCGTCGAACACTGTCGCTATGCGCCCGAGACGTTCGATCACGTGTGGCTCGTGTATGACAAGGATGACTTTCCTGCGTCCGACTTTGATGCGATGAAGCGCAAATGTGACGAGCTCTCCGATGGTTCGAGGACCTTCCATGCGTTGTGGTCGAACCCCTGCTTCGAACTGTGGCCGCTTTTGCACTTTCGCTACACGACCGCGCATATGTCCGCGTCCGACTGCCAGCATGCCCTCGCGCAGGAGATGTCGAAGAACTTGGGCATCGAGTACCGCAAGAACCTGGACGGGATGTTTGGGGCAGTGGATGATAGGCGAGGCGAAGCATTGGAGCGTGCTGGGCGCCTCGTCGCGTACCATAGGGAACTGGGTAACATTAAGCCATCTGCGCAAAACCCTGCAACTAAGGTGGGCGAAATTTTCGATGTAATCGGGCCGTATCTGGTTGGCTAGGCGAGTCGCTGGATTGGCTTTCCGGTTAGTGCGATTGGCGGATTGTACTGCGCTATTGCGAGTTCGGTGCGTAGGAGAAGCGCGGTGAAAAATCGAAACTTGCCGAGCACACACCGATTTTTGCCAACAAAACCGCAGGTCGCGGGTGCCCACAACTGGGGTCTGGTCGACAGGTCTCGGTTTTTCACCGCACTTCTGGATTGGGTGCTCATTTTGCGCTCTCGATGTCCCCACATCCTCTAAAAAAGTTCTTAAAACAGCCTTAAAGGCGCCCCAGCTCGCGTTGACAGCGTAAAATACGCATGTTTGACTATGACTAAAGTGGATTTTAGGGGAGGGGTGCGCCATGGAGGTGCTGGTTGTTGGCAACACCGCATATGTTGACGATGGCTTTTGTGCCAAGGCGTTCCCCGGGGACCATGTCCAGGTCGTCGCTGCCGCGGAAGCGCGCCGCGACGAGTCATCGCCCCATGCCTCGTGGAAAGAGCTTCTGCAACACCTGGATCAGGCCTACGAGTTCGACCGCGTGGTCTACCTATCCAATTACCTTACCCCGCATACCGATACCGTGGGCGATATCGAGACGCTGCGCTCGGTCTTTCGTGCGTGCGCGGGTCGCCGGATCCAACTGCTGTATGTAGCGGGGCCCGCGGGTGCCGAGGGTGCCGCCGATGCCGCGGGGCGAACGGGCAAGGGAATTATCGCCCGTGCGTCAAACGACCTGTGCCGCTACTACGCTGCTCGCGAGGGCGTCCAAACCAAGATCCTGCGCGTGCCGTTCCTGTATACCGCGTCTGCCGCGCTGGAGGACCCGTTTTTGGTGCCGCTGTTCGACGCGTGCTCAACCGGATCGGTCGCTCTGCAGGGCGCGCAGGATGCGGCGTTTCCCCTGCTGTGTGCCGAGGAGCTTGCGGTGCTGGTACGCCGTATCTTCGATAGCTGGGATGGTAACTTTGAGACGCTCGACGTAGCCGATACCTTCCATCACACGGCGGGTGAGGTGGGCGACGCCCTCAAGGCGCTGTTCCCCGGCCTTGCCGTTGCCTATGGCGATTCTGCCGGCTACAACCTGCCCGCCAACGACGTCGCTCGCGTGCGCTATGGCTGGTTTCAGCGCTACGACTTGCTGCGCGATCTTTCGACCATTCAAGCGCGTTGGGATGCTGGCCGCGCAAAGAAAGTCAACCCCTTGCGCGCCGCCATCGACCGCATCCAAATGCGCGCGCTGCCTATTAAATGCCTGGAGACGGGCGTTGCCTGGGTCCTGTTCGAGGTGCTGGAGCACCTGTTCTCCCAATCGGCCCAGCTCAACGTGCTCGATTATCGCCTGCTCTATGTGGTGATGATCGGCACGCTGTATGGCTTGGACTTTGGCTTGGTCGCAGCACTGCTGGCTTCGATTGGCCTGGCGGCGAGCTACTTTACTCAGTACGGCTATACCTTCCAGGGTCTGTTCTACGAGCCGTCCAACTGGCTGCCGTTTATTGCGTACTTTGTCGTGGGTGCCATGTGCGGCTATGTGCAGCTGCGCAACAGCGAAGTCATTAGGGCGGAGCGCGATCAAAACGAGCTCGTGCGCAACCGCAATACGTTCCTTACGCAGCTCTACCACGACGCGATCGAGGATAAGCGCGCGTACAGGCGCCAGATCGTGGGTCGCCACGACAGCTTTGGCAAGATCTTTGCCGTGACGCAGGAGCTCGACGTGCTCAACCCGCGCGACATCTATCGCAAGTGCTGCGAGCTTCTGGGCGAGATCCTCGAGAACGATTCGGTGGCGATCTACCATGTTTCGGGCGGGGCATTTGCACGCCTGGTGGCAGCAAGTCCCGCGATTGCCGAAGATGCCGCACGCTCGCTCACGCTCGAGCAGCTTGCACCTCTTTTGGGCGACGGGGGTCGTTCGAACCTGTGGGTGAACCGCGGGCTGACGCCGGGGCTTCCCATGTTTGGATACACGATCGAGCGCGACGGGGCACCCGCCGTGTTGATCTTTGTGCGTAGTGCGGCCGAAAACCAAATGACCCTCTATTATCAAAACCTGTTCCGCATCTTGTGCGGGCTGGTCGAAAGCGCGCTGGGCCGTGCCTTTGACTATGAGGCGGTGGCGCAGGATAAACGCTGCGTTGACGGCACTTGCGTGCTCAAGCAGGCTGCCTTTGGCCAAGAGCTCGCGGCGGAGCAGGCGCTGGCAGATAGCAAGATGGGGAGTTTTTTGCTCCTGCGCGTGGTACCGGGCATGGAGCCTGTCGGCGAGCTGGTGGGCGCAATTGGGTCAGCAATCCGCGAGAGCGACGCGGCGGGTTTGGTCGACGGCGACGTGCTCTACCTCCTTATGCGCCAGGCAAAGGCGTGCGATCTGCCCATTATCCGCGAGCGCCTGAGCGCAAAGCATATTGCGGTGGAGCCCGTCGACGGCGAGGACATCGTGGCGCTGTTGCAGCACATCTCTTACACCGGTGACGGTGCTGTCTCTTATACACATCTCCGAGCCCACGAGACTAGGCATGATCTCGT
>URVF01000153.1 GCA_900551185.1 uncultured Collinsella sp.
GGCATACGACATCATGCCTAGTCTCGTGGGCTCGGAGATGTGTATAAGAGACAGCAGATGACCCGCGTGTTCACGGACAAGGAGTTCGACGGCTTTGAGCGCGAGCAGATCAAGCTTTCGCACTTTGTGACGATGACCGAGTACGACCCGACGTTTGACGTCGAGGTCGCCTTCCCCAAGACGTTCCCCGAGAACGTCCTGGCCGACGTTATCGCCGCCAATGGCCTGAAGCAGCTGCACACCGCCGAGACCGAGAAGTACGCCCACGTGACGTTCTTCCTCAACGGCGGCATCGAGGAGCCCAAGGAGGGCGAGGAGCGCGTGCTCGTCGCTTCCCCCAAGGTCGCTACCTACGATCTGCAACCTGAGATGAGCGCTCCTGAGGTTACCGAGAAGCTTGTCGCCGCCATCAACGAGGATCGCGCTGATTTCTACATCGTGAACTTCGCAAACTGCGACATGGTTGGCCATACCGGCGTGTTCGACGCTGCCGTTAAGGCTGTCGAGGCCGTTGACGATGCCCTGTCCAAGGTTGTCCCGGCGATTCTCGCCAAGGGCGGCTTTGCGCTGATCACCGCCGACCACGGCAACGCCGATCACATGTTTGACGTTGCTTCCGACGGTTCCAAGCATCCGTTTACGGCTCACACCACCAACCGCGTGCCGTTCATCATCGTTGATGAGAAGGCACAGCTTACCGGTATCGAGGACGGCCGTCTCTCCGATATCGCTCCGACTATGCTCACCATGGCTGGTATTGAGCCTTCCGCCGAGATGACGGGTCGCGTACTCGCCACCGAGGCCTAATAGAAAACAAATACCGTTTTCTAGTAAGGGGGTTGTCCACAACCGGACAACCCTCTTTTTTGCGCTATTTCTACCTCGTCACCAAATGGCTGATGGGGGAGTGCTGGGGGTTGTGGTACAGTACTGGAGTTTGAATTGTTCTATTAAGGAGCTTATCTATGGGTCCGTTCCAGATTCTTCTGTTTGTCGTTTGGGCTGTTTCTGCCGTGGCGCTGACGATTCTCGTCCTGATGCATTCCGGTAAGGGTACCGGCGTTTCGGATATGATCGCTAGCTCGCTGTATAACTCCAGCTCTGCCACAGGCGTTATGGAGCAGAACCTCGACCGCCTGACCGTCATCATGGCTGTCGTGTTTGCCGTGTGCGTCGTGCTGTGCATGTTCTTCTTCCCGCAGGGCATCGTGGGCTACTAATCACGAGCCGCATAAGTACTTGTAAAGGGTTCCGCAAGTGCGGGACCCTTTTTTGTTTACATATTCGTAACAGAGTCAAAAATATCACCACATACTGCGCCCAACTAAAGAAATTCTCGACCGTTAACCGGAATTAGCCCCAAATCGTGCATAAAATGCGCTACTGTATTGCAAAACGTTGGTCCGCTGTGCATAACCAGCCATAGCGGCGGGCGGCGTTTTGATGGTTCGGATCGGATTGTCTCGACATGTGTCCGACTGAACATTTCTTTGTCCTATCTCATAAGGAGGATGGCATGGCTGATTCTATGTTCCACCAGCCCGTTATGGGTCGTCGCGCCTTTGTTGGCGGCACCCTTGCTGCGAGCTCCATGGCTTTTCTTGCCGCATGCGGCAAGAAGGGCGGCGACGCTTCCGGTTCTGAGTCCGGTTCGACGCTGAACTTCTACATCAACAACCCGGTCTGCATCGACCCCTACAATGTCCAGGAGGACCAGGGCACTCAGGTCGAGTACCAGCTTTTTGACGCTCTGACCTCTTATGACGCCGAGAAGGGCGAGATCGTTCCGCTGGCTTGCGAGTCCTTCAAGGCCAACGACGACGCCACCGAGTTCACCTTCAAGATCAAGAAGGCCAAGTTCCACAACGGTGACGACGTTACCTCCAAGTCCTTCAAGCTCGGTTGGGAGCGTCTGGTCAACACCAAGTCGGCCATCGCTACCGAGTACGGCCCTTCCGAGGTCTCCTATCACCTTTCTATGGTCGAGGGCTATGACGACCTGCTTGCCGGTAACGCTACCGAGCTCAGCGGTGTTACTTGCCCCGACGATGAGACCCTTGTCGTCAAGCTGTCTTCCGCTTACGCTGACTTCCCCTTCGTCGCCTCTCATCCGGCTCTGGCCCCGGTTCCCGAGTGCGCCGAGTCCGATGTTAAGAGCTTCTACCTTGCACCGGTCGGTAACGGCCCGTTTATGATGGACGGCAAGTGGGAGGATGGTCAGGAGATCAACCTCAAGAAGTTCGACGATTACTATGGCGACAAGGCCAAGATCGATGGCATCCACTTCCAGGTCATCAAGGACATGGAGACCGCTTACAAGGAGTTCCAGGCCGGTAACCTTGACATCTGCGACGTTCCCGTTGCTCAGATCGATGCCGCCAAGAAGGATCGCGGCGTGTCCAAGGACGGCTACACCATGGGTGACGGCGAGCGCATGCTGCTCGGCGCCGAGCCTTCTACCTACTACCTGACCTGCAACAACACGGCCGAGCCGTTCAACAACGCCGACCTGCGTAGGGGTATCTCCCTGGCCATCAACCGTGAGGCCATCTGCAAGACTATCTACAAGGGTACCCGTACCCCCGCTGACGGCATTGTTCCTCCGGGCATTGATGGCTACAAGGAGGGCGCATGGGAGTTCTGCGAGTACAACGTTGATAAGGCCAACGAGTACCTCGACAAGGTTGCTCCCGCTGGCGCTAACGGCGATCGTGGCATTAGCGTGACCCTTTCCTACAACCAGGACGGCGGTCACAAGGAGATCATGGAGTCCATCATCGGCGACCTCGCCAAGGTTGGCGTTACCGCTGTCTCCGATACCCCCGAGTGGTCTGCCCTGCTCGAGCAGTACCAGAACTTCGACTATCAGTTCGGTCGTCTGGGCTGGATTGCCGACTACCCGATCATGGACAACTTCCTGTATCCGCTGTTCCACTCCGACTCCCTCGGTGGCGACAACCGCTCTGGTTACAACAACCCCGAGTTCGACGCCAAGGTCGACGAGGCCCGTACCACGGTTGACGACGAAGAGCGCGTCGCTAAGATGCAGGAGGCCGACGCAATGGTCGCTGCTGACTGCCCGGTCATCCCGGTGATGTTCTACACGCATACCATCGCCGGTTCTGATCGCATCAAGCACCTCTATGTCGATCCGCAGAAGCACGCCGAGCTGGGTACCGCTGAGCTCGCCTAAGAGTTTGCAGCTTCCGTGAGGGTCAAGTATTTACGTAGACCTCATGGGAAACATACAGTTCTCCCTAACCTGGGGTAAACTGGCTGATGGTAATTTTGGGATGCCGGTCTGGCGATCGGCATCCCATTTAGGTTAATCCCTAGATAGGGGAGTGGTATGGGTAAGTACATCGTTAAACGTGTGCTTCAGTTCATCCCGGTGTTTTTGGGCGTTACGCTGATTCTGTTCGCCCTCCAGAATATCGTGCCGGGAGATCCGATCAAGCTGATCGGTGGAGACAAGGCTCTGTCCCCCGAGGTAGAGCTTCAGCTTCGCGTTCGCTATCACCTGGTCCAGTCGGACGAGGACGGCAACGCGATCCTTGACGAGAACGGCGACCCCGTTCAAACGTCGCTCGTGGACCGTTACTTGTATTACATGAACGGCCTGCTTCATGGCGATCTGGGCAATTCGTATCAGCGCAAGCTGCCGGTTACGGAAATCTTTGCTCAGAAGTATCCGTATACGGTCAAACTTGCCGCGTGCGCCATCGTGCTCGAGGCAATCATGGGTATCGGTGCGGGTATCATTTCGGCGGTAAAGCGTTATTCCTTCTGGGATATTTTGGTAACGCTCACCACGTCGATCCTCGTTGCGGTCCCGGCCTTCTGGCTCGGTATGTTGCTGCAGCTGTTCTTTGGCGTCATTCTCAAGGACGCCACGGGCGGTGCATTCTCCATGCCGATCTCGGGCGCCGGCGGTTCCAGCTCTCAGTATCAGGATTGGATGCACTATGTGCTTCCGACCATTACGCTGGCTTCGGTTTCGACCGCTTATGCTGCCCGCATTATGCGCTCGCAGCTGCTTGACGTCATGAACCAGGACTACATCCTGTCTCTTATACACATCTCCGAGCCCACGAGACTAGGCATGATCTCGT
>URVF01000154.1 GCA_900551185.1 uncultured Collinsella sp.
GATCGTCGGCAGCGTCAGATGTGTATAAGAGACAGCGATTCGCCAGGGGCTCATGCAGGCGCGTGAGGCCGGCGCGGCGGTGCTGTTGGAGCCGTGGTATCGCTTTGAGCTCGAGGTGCCGGGGGAGTGCGTGGGCCGGGCGCTCTCGGATGCCACGCGCATGGGTGCCGAGTACGAGCCGCCGACGATGGCGGGAGACCGGGCGAAGCTTGTGGGTCGCGTGCCGGCATCTGAGGTGCAGGATTACGCGCTGGAGGTGGCTGCCTACACGAGTGGTCGTGGGCATCTGTACCTGGAGTTCGCCGGCTATGCGCCTTGCCATGATGCCGAGTGCGTAATCGAGACGGCCGCCTATGAGCCCGAGGCCGATCTGCCCAACACGCCCGACTCGGTCTTTTGCTCTCACGGCGCCGGCTACACGGTCAAATGGTACGACGTACCCGCCGCAGCTCATGTAAAGGTCGATCCCGCCACCTTCCGCCCCTGGCGAGCGGCGGACGCCGAGTTTTTCGGCCATAGGTGATAGAGGGTCAGTCTCTTTGCCGCATCCTGTTGGTATAACTCGGTATAAGTTGGTATAACTGTTACCAGGGTTTACCGATCCGAGGAGGCCGACATGAATCCAAATCCCTTTAAGCCAACGGCAGGCAAGCGGCCTCCGATGCTCATCGGTCGAGAGTCGGTCATCGAAGATTTTGAGGAAGGACTCGACAACGGCGCCGGAGCGCCGGGCAGGCTCATGCTCATTACGGGAAACCGCGGCTGCGGCAAGACGGTTCTCCTGCGGGAGCTGCAACGTCTAGCCAGCGAGCGCGGATGGGCGGTTGTCTCCGATTCCGCTTCGCTTGGCTTGTGCGACCGCCTGGCCGACGCGCTTCGCTCGAATAAACCCGTTGTGACGTCAATGGAATTCGGGCCGTCGTTTGGCCGGATGTCGGTCGAGGCGGCGCGGGCAAAGGGCGAGTCGTTACGAGGGCTGGTCAACGAGCGCCTCAAGAAGCTCGGTCCAGGCAAGGGCATACTGTTTGCGATTGACGAGGCGCAGTCTGCGTCTATCGAGGAGCTGGCGGCTCTTGCCGTTCTCTATCAGCAAGTGCTCGGAGATCAGGATGCTACGGGATTGCCCGATAGCGACCAGCGCGGTCTTGCGCTGGTGTTCGCCGGCTTACCCAGTATGGTTGACGATCTGCTCGAAGAGCCGAGCGTGACGTTTTTGCGGCGTGCCCAGCAGCGTACGCTGGGGTCGATATCTTTGCCCAGGGTGCGGGATTCATATATCCAGACAGTCGAGAGTACCGGTCTCTGCGTCGATGCGGAGACGGCGGACCTTGCGGCGCACAAGAGCATGGGGCATCCCTATATGGTTCAACTGGTGGGCTATTACATGTGGCGGTCTGCCGTCCGGCGTGGCTCTCAGATCATTGAAAGGTGCGATGTCGAGGATGGCCATGCGGATGCCGTCTCCGAGTTCTACGAAGCGGTCGACGCGCCCCTGTATTATGGATTGCGCAGCCCGCAACGCCTCTTTATCGAGGCCATGGCGGTTGACGAGGGTAAACCGACGCGTATGGCGGATATCATTGAGCGCTGCGACCGTACTCAGAGTTGGGCGAGCAAATATCGCGCAAGCCTGATTCGCGAGCGCGTCATCGAGGCTGCCGGATACGGCCTCGTCCGGTTTACCGTGCCCATGCTGGGCGCGTACATTCGCGATCGAGTTTTATGGCATGAGTAGGGTGATAAAGGTGACGGAACAGAAGATGAGCCCGCAGGCTATCGAGGTGCGTGGCGCGCGCGTGCACAACCTCAAAGACATCGATATCGATATTCCACTGGGAAGGCTTGTGGGCATTGCCGGCGTGTCGGGCTCGGGCAAGAGTTCGCTGGCGCTGGGGGTTCTTTATGCCGAGGGCTCGCGTCGCTATCTTGAGGCGCTCAGCACCTATACCCGCCGTCGTCTGACGCAGGCCGAACACGCCCAGGTGGACGAGGTGCTGCACGTGCCGGCGGCGCTCGCATTGCATCAACGCCCCAGCGTGCCGGGCGTGCGCTCGACCTTTGGTACCATGACCGAGCTCAACAACAGCCTGCGTCTGCTCTTTAGCCGTTGCGCCCATCACGTGTGCCCGCATTGCGGGGCGCGTGTGGAGCCGAGCCTTAACGTAGCTGCGGGCCTGTCGCTCACGTGTCCGACATGCGGCCGCGAGTTCTACGCGCCGAGTGCCGAGGATTTGGCTTTCAATAGCGGCGGCGCATGCCCCACCTGTGGCGGCACCGGTGTCATGCGCGAGGTGGACGAGACGAGCCTGGTGCCAGATGAGTCAAAGACCATCAACGAGGGCGCAGTCCTTCCCTGGGGCACGCTCATGTGGGATCTGATGAAGCAGGTGGCAGGCGAGATGGGCGTACGCACCGACGTGCCGTTTAGCCAACTCACGCCTCAAGAGCGCGATATCGTGTTCCACGGCCCGGCGGTTAAGAAGCACATTCTCTACGTTCCCAAAAACGGCGAGGGCGCCACGCCGCTCGACTTTACCTATTACAACGCCGTCTATACCGTTGAGAATGCGCTCGCCAAGGTTAAGGACGACAAGGGCCTCAAACGCGTTGCGCGCTTTTTGCGCGAGGGTCCATGCCGTGACTGTGGTGGCACGCGTCTCTCCGAGGCTGCGCGCCAGCCCCAGGTGTGCGGTATCAATCTGGCGCAGGCCGCAGCCATGACGCTGGGCGAGGCGATTGAGTGGGTGCGCGGAGTGCCCGCATCCTTGCCGCCCGAGATGCGGCCCATGGCGACGGATATCTGCGATTCGTTTTTGAGCGCGGCCCGTCGTCTGGTCGACCTGGGTCTCGATTATCTTTCACTCGATCGCGCCGGTGCCACGCTCTCCACGGGTGAGCGCCAGCGCGTGCAGCTTGCTCGCGTGGTGCGCAACCGATCGACGGGCGTGCTTTATGTGCTGGACGAGCCTTCGATCGGCTTGCATCCCGCCAATGTCGACGGCTTGGTGGGCGTGATGCGCGATCTGGTGGATGACGGCAACACCGTGGTTGTTGTCGACCACGATACGCGCGTACTGGCGGAAGCCGACTATCTGGTCGAGATGGGCCCCGTTGCCGGAGCAGGCGGCGGCAGTGTAATCGCCGCTGGTACGGTAGACGAGGTCGAGCAATCGCGGGACAGCCGCATCGCTCCGTTTTTGCGCGCCGAGCCCAAGCGCTTGCGCCCACAGGTGACTGACGACGAAATGTTCGACCAGGGCCATATCCGCATGGCGACCGATACCATCCATACCGTCAAGCCGCTCGAAGTCGATATCCCGCGCGGTCGTCTCGTCGCGGTGACGGGTGTTTCGGGTTCGGGCAAGACGACGTTGGTGCTCGAGACGCTCATCCCGGCGCTCAAGGCTCGGGCAGCTGGCGAGCGTCTGCCGGGGCACGTGCGTTGGGTCGATGCCGAGGACATTGCACGTGCCAGCCTGATTGACGCCACGCCCATCGGTGCCAACGTGCGCTCGACGGTAGCGACCTATGCCGACATCCATGATGAGCTGCGCCGCGCCTTCGCCCGTACGCCCGAGGCCAAGGCAGCCGGCTACAAGGCGGGCGCCTTTAGCTACAACACCGGCGCCTTGCGCTGCCCTACGTGCGATGGAACGGGCTCGATTTCGCTCGACGTACAGTTTTTGCCCGACGTCGAGATCGTCTGCCCGGCATGCCGTGGTTCGCGCTACGCCGAGGCCGCCTCGCATATCCATCGCGAGGGCAAGGACGGGAGTCTGCTTACGCTGCCGCAGCTTATGGACATGAGTGTGGACGAGGCCATCGACGCCACGGTGGGACTCAAGAAGGTTCAGACGCGCTTGCAGACCTTGCACGACCTGGGCCTGGGTTATCTCACGCTTGGCGAGCCCACACCGGCGCTCTCGGGCGGCGAGGCTCAGCGTCTTAAGCTTGCGAGCGAGATGGGCCGCGTGCAGGACGATGCCGTATTCGTGTTCGACGAGCCCACGAGACCGAGGCTGATCTCGTATGCCGTCTTCTGCTTGAAAAAAAAAAACAGTAACAAGAATGTTTACAATGTATCTCA
>URVF01000155.1 GCA_900551185.1 uncultured Collinsella sp.
GGGCTCGGAGATGTGTATAAGAGACAGATGCTGCCCAGGCCATGCCCACCCCCGAGCAAATGGCAGCGATGACGCCCGAGCAGCTCGCCGAGATGCAGCAGAAGGCCGCAGCGGCGCAGAACATGCAAAAGCAGATTGATGCCGACGGCGGCAAGATCACCATGAAGAGTCTGCGTCTGGGCGTTGAAGGCGGCCTAATCGACCAGGGCAAGCTCGTCGAGGGCGCCAACCAAATGGCGGACAAAATGGGCTCCATGTCGGGCTCCATTGTGACCCAACGCGCCGTGAGCTATGTGCAGGACGAGTACAAGGCGCAGGGCATCGACCCCGCCGACGTGCAGAACGCGTACCTGAGCCGCATGGCGACCACGATGTTTGGGCTGTGCCTGGTGTCGCTCGTCGCCACCATCCTGACCGGTGCCGTGGCGTCGCGCACCGCCTGCTCCATCGCCCGCGACCTGCGCCGCGAGACCTTCAATAAGGTTATGCACTTCTCGCCAGCCGAGGTGGGCAAATTTAGCCAGGCCTCGCTCATTACCCGCTGCACCAACGACATTCAGCAAATCCAGATGGCCGCAACTCTGTTTATCCGCATGTGTCTGATGGCCCCCGTCATGGGCATCGTCGCCGTCATGCGCGTCCTGGCCAACCATACCGGCCTGGAGTGGACCATCGCCGTTGCCATCATCGCGGTCTCGGCCGTCGTCGGCGTGCTTATGGGCCTCACCATGCCCAAGTTCAAAAAGATGCAAAGCTTTGTTGACCGCGTGAACCTTACCGCCCGCGAGCTGCTCGACGGCCTTATGCCCATCCGCTCGTTCAACCGCGAGGAACATGAGCTCGAGCGTTTTGACAAGGCTTCGCTCGACCTAATGACCACGCAGCTCTACACCAACCGCGCCATGAGCTTTATGATGCCGCTCATGATGCTCGTCATGAACTGCATCACCGTGCTTATCGTCTGGTTTGGCGCGCAGGGCGTGTCCGACGGCGTGATGCAGGTCGGCAACATGATGGCGTTTATCTCCTACACCATGCAGATCGTCATGGCGTTTATGATCCTCACCATGGTTTCGGTCATCCTGCCCCGTGCCGAGGTCGCAGCCGAGCGCGTGGAAGAGGTCATCACTTGCCCCACGAGCATCAACGACCCCGTCTCGCCCAAACTGCCCGCGGCCAGCGCGCCGCGCGGCGAGCTCACCTTCCGCGACGTGAGCTTCCAGTATCCCGATGCCCGCGCCGACGTCATCAGCGGCGTGAACTTCACCACGCATGCCGGCCAGATGCTCGGCATCATTGGCTCCACGGGTTCGGGCAAGTCTACGCTCGTGCAGCTCATCCCACGCCTGTACGACGTCACGGGCGGCAGCATTTCACTCGACGGCATCGATGTGCGCGACATGACCCTTTCCGAGCTGCGCCGCCGCATTGGTTACATCCCGCAGCAGGGGCGTCTGTTCTCGGGCACCGTCGAGAGCAACCTCAAGTTTGCCGGCGACATGGTGAGCGATGATGACATGCGCCAGGCAGCACGCGTCGCCCAGGCGGAGGACTTTATCGCCGAGCGCGAGGACGGGTACGACTCCCCCATTAGCCAGGGCGGCTCCAATGTCTCGGGCGGTCAGCGTCAGCGCCTGGCCATCGCCCGCGCCTTGGCCAAGAAGCCCGAGGTCGTGGTGTTCGATGATTCGTTTAGTGCGCTCGACTACAAGACCGACGCTCGCCTGCGCGAGGAGCTCGCCAAAAACGTCACCGACGCCGCACTCGTGGTCGTGGCCCAGCGCATCGCGACCATCATGCACGCCGACCAGATCATCGTGCTCGACGACGGCCACGTAGTGGGCACCGGCACGCACGAGGAGCTGCTGCGCAGCTGCCCGGCGTACCTGGAGATCGCACAGTCGCAGCTTTCCGCCGAGGAGCTGGGGCTTACCCAAGAAGAAATTGCAGCCGTCATGGAAGGAGGCGAGCGCTAATGGCAGACGAGGCCAAGACTCAGATTCCCAAGCCCACCCGCCAGCGTGGTCCCATGGGCCGCATGGGTGGCATGCGCCGTGGCGAAAAGGCCAAGGACTTTAAGGGCACCATGAAGCAGCTGCTCGGCTATATCGGCCAGCACAAGATTGCCGTGTTTGCCGCCGTCGCCTTTGCAGTGTGCTCGGTCATCTTTAACATTGTGGGGCCCAAGGTGCTCGGCCAGGTTACCACCAAACTGTTCGAGGGCCTGGTTGCCAAGGTCAACGGCACCGGCGATGTCGACTTTGCCTGGATTGCCAAGACGCTCGGCTTTTTGCTCTGTCTGTATCTGGCGAGCTCTGTCTGCAGCCTGATTCAAGGCTGGCTCATGACCGGCGTCACGCAAAAGATTTGTTATCGCATGCGCAAGGAGATCGCCGCCAAGATTGCTGTCGTTCCGATGAGCTACTTCAACGGCCACAGCAAGGGCGACGTGCTCAGCCGCATCACCAACGACGTCGATACGCTCGGCCAGTCGCTCAACCAGAGCGTGACGCAGCTCATCACCTCGGTGACGCAGATTATCGGCGTGCTCGTCATGATGCTGTCGATCAGCCTGCCGCTCACCGGCGTCACCGTGCTCACGCTGCCGGCAGCCGCGATTATCCTGACCGTGATGATTCACTTCTCGCAGCCGTACTTCCGAGAGCAGCAGCAAGTCCTGGGCGCCGTCAACGGCATTATCGAGGAGGACTTTGCCGGCCAGAATGTCATTCAGGTGTTCGACCGCGCCGAGGCCTCAATCGAGGAGTTCGACCGTCAAAACGACCGCCTGTTTATTAGTGGCTGGCGTTCGCAGTTCCTGTCGGGCCTGATGATGCCGCTTATGAGTCTGGTGGGCAACATGGGCTACGTGGGTGTCGTCGTGGTGGGCGCGCAGCTCGCGCTGACCGGCAATGCCACGCCCGGCGACATCCAGAGCTTTATCCAGTACGTTCGCAACTTTACGCAACCCGTGCAGCAACTGGGCAACGTGAGCAACACGATGCAGTCGATGGCCGCCGCCACCGAGCGCGTCTTTGAGTTCCTGGCCGCGCCCGAGGAGGAGCAGAAGGCCGACGCGCAGATTCCCGAAAAGCGCCCCGGCCATGTGGAGTTCGACCACGTCAAGTTTGGCTACACGCCCGACAAGACCATCATCCACGACTTTAGCTGCGAGGCACAGCCCGGCCAGACCATCGCCATCGTCGGCCCCACCGGCGCCGGCAAGACCACGCTCATTAAGCTGCTGCAGCGCTTCTACGACGTGGACGGCGGCTCGCTGCGTGTCGAGGGCGTCGATGTGCGCGACTGGGACCGCGCTGCACTGCGCGGCGAGTTTGCCATGGTGCTGCAGGATACCTGGCTGTTTAACGGCACTATCCGCGAGAACATCCGCTACGGACGTCCCGATGCGAGCGATGCCGAGGTCGAAGCGGCCGCACGCGCTGCACGCTGCGACCACTTTATTCACACGCTCGCCGGTGGCTACGACTTTATGATCAACGAGGAGGGCACTAACCTGTCGCAGGGTCAGCGCCAGCTCGTGACCATCGCCCGCGCCATTTTGGCCGACCGCCCGGCGCTGATTTTGGACGAGGCAACCTCCAACGTCGATACCCGCACCGAGGAGCTTATTCAGCGCGCCATGGATGCGCTGATGCAGGGCCGTACCAGCTTTGTCATCGCGCACCGCCTGTCCACGATCCGCAACGCCGATGTGATCTTGGTAATTCGCGACGGCGACATCGTCGAGAAGGGCACGCACGACGAGTTACTCGCCCAGGGCGGCTTCTACGCCGACCTGTATAACTCGCAATTCGACGAGGCGGCGTAGATTCGGCCGCAGAAAACGGATGACGCCCGAGACGGGGGCGCAGGGCAACCTGCGCCCCCGTTTTTGTTCTACGGCCCTCGAACCGCCTCCCCTGGGACCTGATTGACGCTCTCTTCAAGGCCTCGTGGGCAAAAAATGGCAAATATGAGTACTGTCACTGTCTCTTATACACATCTGACGCTGCCGACGATCTTACGCGTGTAGAT
>URVF01000156.1 GCA_900551185.1 uncultured Collinsella sp.
ATTGACCTTCTGGTCATGCCGCCGAAGTTGAAAGGCAGATTGCCGCTCTGGCGGGCTTGCAGCGTCAACTGGTTACGCGGGTTGGTAAACCCGCGTAACTAACGAACTCCGTACTGCTTGTAGTAGGCGTCGATGGCAGCCTTGAGTTCGTCATCGATGACAACCTTGCCGTCGATCTCGTGGTTATAGAGGGTCTCGACAACCTCGGCCATGGAGACGATGCTCGCGACGGGGAAACCGTACTTGGCCTCGATCTCCTTCTGGGCGGTGGTCACGCCACCCTTGCCGACCTCCATGCGGTTGAGGGACACGATGAGGCCCTTGATCTCGACATCGGCAGCAGCCTTGACCTTGGGATAGGTCTCGTCGATGGACTTGCCGCTGGTGGTGACATCCTCGACCATAATCACGCGGTCGCCGTCCTTGGGCTCATAACCCAGCAGGTTGCCCTTATCGGCACCGTGGTCCTTGGCCTCCTTGCGGTCGCAGCAGTACTTGACCTCCTTGCCGTACAGCTCGTGGTAGGCAATTGCGGTCACGACGGCCAGCGGGATACCCTTGTAGGCCGGTCCAAACAGCACATCAAAGTCGTCGCCGAAGTTATCGTGGATGGCCTGGGCGTAATACTCGCCCAGCTTCTTGAGCTGGTAGCCCGTCACGTAAGCGCCGGCGTTCATAAAGAACGGGGACTGACGGCCGCTCTTGAGCGTAAAGCTGCCGAACTTAAGAACGTCGGACTCGACCATGAACTTGATGAACTCTTGCTTGTAAGCCTCCATGCGGGCTCCTCTCGTAATCGCGTACGTGCCTTCCAGTTTAGCGCAGGCGAAGCGTCGATGCGGGGGCGCTTTGGAGCTACGGCATTCTGTAAAGGCTTTGTCAGGGGCGATGGTTTTCCGAACAATGGGGTTGACATCGCAAACCCCCTCATCAAGAATACGAGCGGATTAAAAAGGGGTACGAGATACCCAAAGCGCGCTGCGCTCAGCCTTTAGGAGGTGTGCCATGGAAGGCAGTCCTAGTCGAAAAACCTGCATGTCGCCCTCGGCACGCCGCGAGGACTCCGCACACGCGTAAACGCCACCGGTAGATCACCAAAACCACCACAAAGGCGCGCTGCGCCCTTTGTGGGCTCAAGAGCTTGGCGTGAGCGACATCTAGGTTTTTTGAAGCAAATAAGACACGTACGCTAACTCCCTTCAACAAGGAGGACCCTATGCTGATGCTCAAAACCGTCACGGTACTCGAAGCCATCTCCAAGCGCCGCCGCACGGCGCGCCCTGCCGCTCATACCGGCCTGTCCAAGAACACCATATTCGCCGCCACCCATAGCGCCGAGGACGCCCTCGTACTGCTCGACGCCACGGCAAACGGCCTCACCGCCGAGCAGGCAACCGAGCGCCTGGACGCCTCCGGCCCCAACACCATCGAGGCACCGACCAAGACGCTCGCCCGCCGCATCGCCGACGCCTTCATCAATCCCTTCGCCGGCATCCTCGCCGCGCTCGCGCTGGTCTCGCTCTACATCGACGTGCTCGCCGTGCCCGAGCCGCAGCGCGACCCCTCCACGGTCATCGTCATCGGCATCATGCTGCTGGTATCGGGCGGTATGAAGTTTATCCAGGAAGCCCGCAGCGGCAATGCGGCAGAGGCCCTCAAGGACCTGGTCTCCAACACTTGCACCGTCCTGCGCGACGGCGAGCGCGTCGAGATCCTCTTCGACGAGCTCGCCCCCGGCGATGTGATCCGCCTCTCTGCCGGCGATATGGTGCCGGCCGATGCCCGCGTCATCACCGCGCGCGACCTGTTTGTGATCGAGTCCGCACTCACCGGCGAGAGCGAGGCCGTCGAGAAGACCACCGCCGTCACCGTCGTCGAGGGCGCCGACGGCTCCGCACTGCCACTCTCTGCCTGCAAGAACATCGTCTTTACCGGCACCTCCGTGCAAAACGGCACCGCCATGGCGCTTGTCGTTGCCACCGGCTCGGACACCTACCTGGGCGGCATCGCCAAGATGCTCAACGGGCGCGGCGAGAAGAGCGCGTTTGACCGCGGCGTCTCGAGCGTCTCCATGCTGCTGGTGCGCCTGATGCTCGTTATGGCGCCGGCCGTCTTTGCCATCAACGCCGCCACCAAGGGCAACGTCATCGACGCGCTGCTGTTCGCCACGAGCGTGGCCGTGGGCATCACGCCGCAGATGCTTCCCGTCATCGTGACCACGAGCCTGTCGCAGGGCGCCAAGGACCTCGCCCGTCGCCAGGTTATCGTCAAGGAGCTGCCGGCGATTCAAAACCTCGGAGCGATGGACGTCCTGTGCTGCGACAAGACCGGCACCCTCACCGAAGACCGCATCGTGCTCGAGCGCTACCTCAACACCGATGGCAACGAGGACGCGCGCGTGCTGCGCCATGCGTTTTTGAACAGCTTCTTCCAGACCGGCCTCAAAAATCTTATCGACCTGGCCGTAATCGACCGTGCCGATGTGACGCCCTCGACCGTCGCACCCGATTCCATGCTGGGCCAGAGCCTGCGCGACCGCTACACCAAGGTCGACGAGGTTCCCTTCGATTTCTCGCGCCGTCGCCTGAGCGTAGTTGTCGCCGACGCCCAAGGCAAAACCCAGATGGTTACCAAGGGCGCTGCCGAGGAAATGCTCGAGATCTGCTCCTTTGTCGAGATCGATGGCATCGCTCAGCCGCTCACCGACGAGAAGCTCGCCCAGATTCGCAAGCAGATCGCCGGACTTAACGCCGAGGGCCTACGCGTAATTGCCGTGGCGCAGAAGACCAATCCGCGCTGCGTGGGCGAGTTTGGCATCGCCGACGAGTGCGACATGGTGCTGATGGGCTTTTTGGCCTTCCTCGATCCGCCCAAAGCAAGTGCCGCGGGCGCCGTCGCCACCCTCGAGGCCAAGGGCGTGGCGGTCAAGGTCCTAACCGGCGACAACGACCGCGTCGCCGCCACCGTCTGCGAGCAGATCGGCATCGATGCGAGCAACGTCTTGCTCGGCTCCGAGATCGATGCGCTCGATGACGCCGAACTTGCCAAGCGCGCCGAGAAAACCCACCTCTTCGCCAAGCTCTCGCCGCTGCAGAAGGCGCGCCTGGTACGTGTCATGCGCGAGATGCTCGGCCACACCGTGGGCTTTATGGGCGACGGCATCAACGACGCCGCCGCCATGCGTGCGAGCGATTGCGGCATCTCGGTCGATTCGGCCGTCGATATTGCCAAGGAATCCGCCGATATCATCTTGCTTCAGAAGGACCTGGGCGTGCTCGAGCGCGGCACCATCGAAGGCCGCCGCACTTACGGCAACCTGCTCAAGTACCTCAAGACCACGGTGAGCTCCAACTTTGGCAATGTGCTGTCCGTGACCGTCGCGAGCCTGTTCTTGCCGTTTTTGCCCATGAGCGCCCTGCAGCTGGTACTGCTGTCGCTGGTCTACGAGATCGTGTGCATCGCACTGCCGTGGGACACCGTCGATGACGCCTGGACTGCCCGCCCGCGTGCCTGGGACGCCGCGTCCATCAAGGGCTTTATGCTCGAGCTGGGCCCCGTGAGCTCGCTGTTTGACATCGTGACCTTCGCCGCGCTCTTCTTTGTCGTGTGCCCCGCCGCCGTGGACGCAAGCTGGTCCGAGCTTGCCGCCGCGGGCGACGTCGCGGGTATGGCGACCTTTGCTGCGCTCTTCCAGAGCGGCTGGTTTGTCGAGTCCATGTGGTCGCAGACACTCGTGGTCCACATGTTGCGCTCCCCGAATCTGCCGAGCCCGCGCGACCACGCCGCGCCCGCATTGTGCGTTCTTACCGTGCTGGGCCTGGCGCTCGTCACCTGGCTGCCGGCAAGCCCCATCGCCGATGCGCTCGGCCTCATGCCGCTGCCCACGAGCTTTTTTGGGCTGCTCGTTGGCATCGTTACCGCCTATATCGCGCTCACCCAGCTGGCAAAGCGCCGCTACATTGCCCGCCACGGCGAGCTGCTGTAGCAAGTAGACGGAAAACACCTGTCTCTTATACACATCTGACGCT
>URVF01000157.1 GCA_900551185.1 uncultured Collinsella sp.
AACCCGCGACCCCAACCTTGGCAAGGTTGTGCTCTACCAACTGAGCCATGTCCGCATATGTAAAACAAAACGGGCGCCGGAGCGCCCGGATGTTGCCTGGAGGCGAAGCCCGGATTCGAACCGGGGGTAAAGGCTTTGCAGGCCTCTGCCTTACCACTTGGCCACTTCGCCGAAAAAGGACCGCCTAAACGGTCCGGAAATGCAATGGAGCGGACAACGGGGCTCGAACCCGCGACCCCAACCTTGGCAAGGTTGTGCTCTACCAACTGAGCCATGTCCGCTTGCGGGTTATTAATTTACGCGAGTTGTCCAAAAGACGCAAGTACTTTTTTCAAAAAACTTGTCTGCCGCATGTTCTTAGTAGCTAAACGCGCTAAAGCGATTGGCTAGGCACACGATTCCAGTGCTCCGCTAAACAGCTTCACCATCTGCACGCGCGTGCCGGCGCCGTCCGTACGACGAGCAACCTCCACGTTATCGACGAGCATACGCATAAGTTTGATGCCACGGCCGCGTTCCTCGGATGTGACCGGTTCGCTCGTTTCATCGATAGAATAGCCGGCACCTCGATCAAGCACCTCAACCACAACGCGATCGCCATAGGCCTGAACCGTCAGGACGCACCCGATACCGCCCGCATGGTCATAGGCATTACCCAGCGCCTCCCCCGACGCCAATGCGACATCGTAGCGCTCGTCACGGCGCAACGGGAGCGATTCAAGGAGTTCGGCGATGCGATGTCGGTAGTATGGAAGATTCTCGATACCCTGACGGACCTCGACGCTCTTACTCCAGCGAGGCAGCTCCCCCACCGGAATGGCGGGAATAGACTCCCGTGCCGGCCCCGCGACATGAAGGATATCGACAAGACGAGCAATCTCCAAAAAGCGAACAACTTCACCTGATGCATTGACGAGCGAAAGCAGGCCTTCTCGCCTCATGAGCTCACGAGCGCGCGTAAGCAGGAATGCCAAGCCCGTCGAATCGATAAAGCTAACAGCCTGACAGTTGATGACGACACGACGCACGCCGCGGCCAATCAAAGCATCCAACCGCCGACGCAGCGCAGGCACCGTGGCGATGTCGATATCGCCTGGTGGCGTCAAAACCGCTATGTCATTCCACTCATTCATACGACCATGGTTCCCCAAAAGAGCTTGTTCGATGCATGCGTTTCCGCAACCGTGCGGATTCGACGCGCCCAGCGTCGCTGTTTAGGACCGGCCCCGCAAAAACTCAAGGGACACCAATGCAATGTCATCGTCCAGCGCCGATTCGGTAAATCGGTCGAGCTCGCCCAAGACCTTGCCGCAGATTCCCGATACGCCCTCACCCGAGACAGAGAGCAGAAGGTCACGAAGGCGCTGCTCGCCAAAGAACGCTCCGGTGCGGTCGCGAGCCTCAATCGTTCCATCCGTATACATGAAGAGCATGTCGCCAGGAGCGAACGTAAACACGCCCGTCTCGTAAACCATGCCTTCGAATGCGCCGATTACGCCCGATTGGCATCCAAGCAGTTCGACCTCTCCCCCACGGGCCACGCCGCCGCCCAGCGGCATCGACTCTGGCCTGATGACCATGGTCGGAGGATGGCCCGCCGAACAATACGTTGCGCGTCCGGCTTTAAGGTCAATCTTGGCGATAAAGGCCGTCACGAACGTCTCGACCCTCGAAAAGCCCATGAGCATGCTGTTAAGGGAGCGTGCCATGCGGGCCGGGCCAGCGCCCTCCCAGGCATATGCCGTCAGGGCCGTCTTGACGAGCGCGGACATCGATGCGGCCTCAATGCCTTTGCCAGACACATCACCCAAAATCATGACGGCGCAGTCGTCGGGAAGTCGGATGAGCGTATAGAAATCACCGCCGACCAACGCCGAGTTCGTGGCCGACAGGTACACCGAATCGGTTGCGATACCCGGAACATCCCCCAGGGAATTTCTCATGCCGATCTGGAGGGTCTGAGCGATATGGCGCTCCTCGCGCTTTTGAGATTCGCCTTCGTAGATCAGTTCAAAGTCATGCGCCAAGTGCACCAAGTAGTCATATTCAAGGTCATCAATCGGCTCTTGGCTACCATCACGAAGCAGCAGCGCGCGCGTCGTCGGACTCTTCGCAACAGAAGCAGGAACAATCGCGTCGTTACTGTGCTTGCCATCACCCTCAGAGCGCGGGCGCCCCGCCTCGATGCCGGAGTCGACGTAGAGACCTTGACAAGGCAGACCATGCGCCCTAAGCCAGCCTCCCATAGGCATCGATTCGTCAACGCGAGTTATACGAACGTGTTTAAGGTCCTCGGCACTCGTACCGCCCAAAACAGATGCCTCAAAGCCATCAGGGCCAGCCCCCAGACGTGCCGCTGGCGCCGTCGTGGAAAAGAAAAGCTTCTCAGGGTCGTCCGGCAAGGCAACGCGACTGCCGCCTTCAAAATCTATGACGTAGGAATCCAGACTGGCGTCATACTCAACAGGGCAAAAATGGCAGTTAAGCATATTGCAGATCTCGGACGATACCGCCTGGGTAGCCGCGGCAGAATCGTCTAGAAAGGTAAACAACTCATCACGCAAGACATTGAGCGAGCGGCCAAGCTCGGCCGTGCGACGGGAGCGAAGGCTCGATGCCATGCCGACCAGCTGGATAGACAGGTAATCGCAAATGACCTCGAGCACATTAACGTCATAGGCGAGCGGTGCCTGAGGGCGTTTCCAACCAACTTCCAGCACGCCAAGAATCTGCGTACCGTAAAAAACGGGAAGACAGATCTCGCTGCGGTACGGAGGCATATCCTGCATGCGCAACAGGTGCTTAGAACGATTGTCCAGGTCCATAAACATACCGGAGGCGGCCTTATCACCCTTAAGGTCCTGTTGAATCGACAAGCGACAGGCACGCGACTCACGAAGAACATACGTCGGAATGCCAGCGCCATACGGCAAAAACTCAGGCAGGTAGCTGTCGTACAGCTCCTTGGAAACACCGCGAAGTTTAAAACCGCCGCTCTCAGAAAAATAGATAGCAGCACCCGAAGCATCGAGCGTTCCTACAAGCTGGTTCAAAACGGTATCAAGTAGGCTGGGCAGCTCATCGGAGCCCACGGTACTCATAATGACCGAGAGCGTGCCAGAGAGGCGCTTGTTAGCCACTCTAAGCTCCGAAAGAGCACGCTTGAGCTGACGGTCGTGCGAATACTGTTCTTCGATGCTATGGAGCGCCACCAGGACACGTGGCGCGCGGCGGCCAAAGATTCGAGGCGGCGTAACCGAGCCGGCACAAACCAGGACGGGAATAAACGATCCGTCACTTAACTTGAGCATCAACTCGCTCTTTGTTCCATTGGTCTCAAAAGGAAGCCGATGCTCTGTCGCGCGTTCAAAAGCCGACGAGTACAAGAGGTCTTTAACGTCCCCGTTGATCACATCGGAACGCTCCTCGCACATCAAGTCGAGCAAGCGATTATTTACATGCAAAATGGTTCCGTCGAGCTCGCAGATAATGACAGCATCGCTCGTGATCTCGACCAGTTGGGCAACGTCTGCCCACTCGTTGCGCTCAAGCGTTTCCATCGTGAACCTCACCGTCTATCGGTAACAAAAAAGCCTCCGAAGAGGCTTCTCAAATGCGATGGTGTCGGAGGCGGGACTTGAACCCGCATGACCAAAAAGCGGTCACTAGCACCTCAAGCTAGCGCGTCTGCCAATTCCGCCACTCCGACATGCTATGTTGTTGATTCGCGGTTCGCTTTGTTGAACCCGCGCGTTCAACGAGGAAGATAATAACCTATGATTCGAGAACTGTGCAAGCACTTTTTTCAAAAAAGTTTACGAATTTGTAAATGCGCAGGTAAATCCGTGTGTCCGGCCCCGAATCGGTGTTGCCTCCCGGCGCGTCCTCGGGCATGAGCGATATTTTGCTGCGCACTTCGTGCTACAAAATATCGCTCCCCCTGCGGAATGCGCCGGGAGGCAACACCTGTCTCTTATACACATCTCCGAGCCCACGAGACTAGGCATGATCTCG
>URVF01000158.1 GCA_900551185.1 uncultured Collinsella sp.
GCTTCATGGTCGTCGCGACCGTGAGCATGGCGTCGAACGTCGTCGGCAGCAACGCGCACTCGGTGCGGCCGCACCACTGATTGGCACACCAGCTAACAACCGAGCAGGTTGCGGCATCGCCAACGGCGACAACCAGATCGTCGCAGGTAATGCCATTGGCAGACAAGGCGCCAAAGATAGCATCGGCATCAGCAAGCGTGGCACCAGCAGGCGAAAGCTCAAGGACTAGCAGCGACACGGCAAAACCGGCGTCGACCAGAGCATGCTCGACGACTTCACCAAAACGCTCGGATGTGGCGGTGTTCCAAACGACCATCGCGCGCTTAGGCTTGCCCACGGCCGAGGCAAACATGCGCGGCAGCTCATCGAACGCGCCCAATCCGACGCGGACATCGACACTGCGGTTTTGGAAATTGATAAGTTGACGGCGAATCATAGCAGCCCACGCTCCAAAAGCATCTCGGCACAAAGGTAGGAAACGTCCTCGAAGGACTTGTTGCGAATATCAAGGGTAAGGTCGGCGGCCTGACGATACAGCGGACGGCGATGCTCAAACAGGCGCGCGGCATGCTCGGGAGAGCGAAAATCGGGGCGCGTGTCGGACCGACGAATCTGGCGAATCGAATCCTCAAAGTCGCCCTCGAGGTACACGCACGTACCCATTTCGTGCATCAGCTCAATATTCACCGGCGTCTCGACGATACCGCCCCCGCACGAAACCAACAGGCTGCGCTCGCTTTGGAGCGAACGGAGCGCCGAGGTCTCGAGCTCACGAAAACGATCCTCGCCCTCGGTCTCAAAAATCTCGGTTACCGACTTACCGCAACGGCGCACGACCAGTCGGTCGGTATCGATAAAACGCCGCTTGAACATAGTGCCGACGTTGCGCGCGAGCGTCGATTTGCCCGCGCCCAAAAAGCCGATAAAGAAGATATGGTCGCAGCCGTGTTTGGTGTGCTGGGACATAGCGAGACCTAATCCTCGCAGTGAAGGTCGCGCAGGGCCCGGCGCTCAAAGATACGGAAGATCTGCGTATACCACAGGTCCTGCGTCGCCTGCGGCTTTACCAGGATGGTATCGACGCCGGCGAAATTACCGCTCCACACGTCAGTGTAGAGCTGATCACCGATCAGCACCGCCTCGTCGACCGTGGCGCCGAGGCGCTTAAGACCCGCCTTGAGGGCAAACGGCGCCGGCTTCATGGCGTGGCTGATGGCCTCGAGTCCCAGCTCGCGTGCAGAGCTCATGACCTGGTCGCGATGCCAGTTGTTGGACACCATGCACAGCTTATAACCTTTGGCGCGGGCGGCGTCGAGCCAAGCGGAAACCGCGGCGGGAACCTGCTCGGTGTCGCGCGGCACCAGGGTGTTATCGCGATCGAGCAGAATGGCGCGTTTGCCGTCGGCCCACAGGGTATCAAGGTCGATGCGATCGACCGAGGCAACGTATCGTTTGGGGCTAAAAATCCTCATGCTAATTCCAAGACTGTTGATGCTCTTCGTAGGTTTGCGAGAAGTACTCCTCGTCCTGCGTAATGTAGAAATACAGGTCATCAGAGTCGGTCGGCTCAAGGGTGGCCTTGAGCGCCTCGAGCGACGGAGAGCAGATGGGCGTGGGCGGTAGGCCCTCATGCTTATAGGTGTTATACGGACTATCGCTCTGCAGGTCGTCGGCGGTAACCTCGCCACCGGTGACATACATCATAGTCGCATCGCTGTTGAGATAGCGCAGGCCATCGAGCTTGCCGGCAAGGCGGTTATAGAAAACCGAGGCCACATGCGCACGTTGATCGGCGTTGAGGCCCTCGCGCTCAACGATCGAGGCAAGGTTAACGATGTCGTAGTCGGACATCTCCACACCGTAGCGTTCCTTGATCTTGGCTTCGCAGCTCGCAAAGTCAAGCGACTTGTACTCGGTCTTAAACTGATCGAGCATAGCGCGAATCACGCCATCGGCCGTCGGCGAATCACCCAGCGAATAGGTCTTGGGGAACAAGAAACCCTCGAGCGAGTCGTTGGCGGCGCCCTTAAGGAAGCTATAGTCGTCCACGTAGTTGGAGGCCTTGGCCTGGTTGAGGAAGTCTTCCTTAGAGATGCTGTCGTAGGCCTGGGCCACACGGTCGGCGACTTGATCGACCGTCAGGCCCTCAGGGATAGTCAGCGCATTGGAGCCCGCGTTGGGGCCTTCCATGAGCTGCTGAACAACCTTGGTCGCATCCATGAGTGTGGTGAACGAATAATCACCAGGCTTGAGCGACATATCGGCGTTGAGCTTTTTCACCGCCGCATAGTAATCCTTGGGATTTTCTACGATATGGTTCTCGGAGAGAATCGAGGCGATCGTATCGCCCGAAGCACCATCGGGAATGGTCACCGTAACCTGCTGACCAGCCGTGACCTTCGTATCCTCACCAGCAAAGAAGCCCTTGACGGCCGGCACGACAAAGAAGGCGATCGCAGCAAGCGCGAGCACCGCCACCACAACGCCGATAATCATGGGAACCGGAGAACTCTTCTTTTGAGCAGTGCGACGAGCATGCGTGTTGTAGCTCGAGCGGGTCGCCGGAGCAACGCCATGCGAACCGCGAGCGTGATGCGAATGCGATTGAGGGGCCTGAGTTCGCTGAGTAGGTGCCTGCTGCTTAAAGCGGGTACCGCCTGCAGGCTGGGCCGTACGAGCAGTGGGCTGCTGAGCCGCGTGAGAAGCCGAATGCTGAACCGAACGAGCAGAAGGCTGCTGACCCGTCCGTTGAACAGGTTGGGCCGAATGAGAGAAGGACTGCGCCGGGCGCGCGGCAGGCTGAGCTGCGCGCTGCGTCGGCTGTGCCGGACGCTGGCCAGGCTGGGCAAGGCGCGACGCCGGCTGCTGTGTACGATTCGGCTGGCGCGGATCGGAAGCACTAGGCATGCGAAACCTCCTCGTTTTTACGATCGAGCCACGTCTGCAAAAACAGGCTGGCGGCAATCATGTCGATCTTGCCCCTCATCTGCTTTTCGTTGAGTCCCTGCTCGCGCAGGATACGCTTGGCCTCTTGCGAGGACAGACGCTCGTCCTCAAACTCCAACGGAAGATCGAGCTCGTCGGCAATCTTTTGCGCCACAGCGGCAACGCGCTCGGCCTGAGGGCCGGGCTCACCGGCCATGGTCAGGGGACGTCCGCTTACCAGGATGTCGGGCTCATAGTCCTCAACCAGGTAGCGGAACGTCTTGGCCATACCGGTGACCTCGGCAGCCGGAAGCACCTTGACAGGCATCGCCATCTTGCCATCACGGCTCGAGACGGCGATGCCAATCCTGGTCTCCCCTATGTCCAGCGCGAGCGCAACCACAGCGACTTCTTAGATTCTTAGGCGCCGAGCGCGGTCTTAGCGGCCGCGAGGGCATCGGCGATGCCGGCAGCATTCTTGCCACCGGCCTGGGCCATGTTGGGACGACCGCCACCGCGACCGTCGACCAGACCCGCGATCTGCTTGATCACGTTACCGGCGTGGAAACCGGCCTTGACGGCGTCATCGGAGCCGGCAGCGAGCAGGGCCGGAGTGCCCTTCTCAGTCACGCTGACGACGACACAAGCGACAGGGCCGGCGACCTTCTGATGCACGGTATCCCATACGTTGCGCAGGTCGGCAGCCTCAAGGCCCTGGAGCTCAGCGACAACGAGCTTATAGCCGTCGAGCTCGACGGCGCCCTCGATGGCGCTGGAAATGGCGTCGGAGGAGCCACCGGTCAGAGCCTTTTTGAGCTTGTTGGACGTCTCGCGCAGCTCGGCCTGCAGGTTCTCCACGCGAGCGGGAACCTCGTCCACGCGGCACTTGAGCGCAGCGGCGGCGGCGTCAACGAGCGCCAGGCGGTCGGCCATGTAGTCGAGGGCACCCTTAGAGGTCACAGCCTCGATACGGCGGACATTGGAGCCTGTGGAGGACTCGGAAATGATCTTGAACAGGCCGATCTCGGCGGTGTTGGCAGCTGTCTCTTATACACATCTCCGAGCCCACGAGACTAGGCATGATCTCGT
>URVF01000159.1 GCA_900551185.1 uncultured Collinsella sp.
CGCGTAAGAGCGTCGGCAGCGTCAGATGTGTATAAGAGACAGGTGTTACAGATCGAGACAATTGCCGGGGAGGGGTCCCGTCACGGCAAGACGCCCGCCGCCTAGATACAGAACCCGGGGATCACACAGGTTAGCTTGTTTGGCTTTTCCGCAGGCGTTGCGTACGTAAAGACGTCGCCGTCGTGCCCCACGCGGTTCATATAGAGCGTGCCTTCGCTCTCCGATGTGTCGGGGCTCACCGTGCGCTCCCACCAACAGGTGTCCTTGCCCTTCCACTGGCGGACCATCGTCTCGTTCGTGGAATACGGGCTCACCTTGAGCTCGCGGAAGAGCTGATACTCCTTGCCCTCGCCGTTGTAGATGTCTGCCAGGTAGTGATAGTCCTCGGTAAACGAATCGGGCGGTTGCGTACCGCACAGCTCGACCATGGCGGGCAGCCAAAGGGTTGCGGGCAACTCGCTCAGGCACGATGCGCTGTTGGCGGCGCCCACATTGTTCGAGACCTTCTTGACCCCTTTAATAAGTGCGCGCAACTCGTTGGGCAGCAGCTTAAGGCCGTCGCCGTCGAGCCATTCCCGCAGCTCGCAATCTGCCCAGCCGGCGCTCGGCGGTTCAGCCGCAGCGTTGCGCTCGGCAATACCCGCATCGAACATAAACGTCAGTCCGGCCTTGCCCGTCCCGTCCAGAAGTTCATCGTGGCGGATGCCCACAAGCTGCGCGCCAACCTGCAGCCCGTTGGTGAGCGTGACACGCTTGGTACACGGATAGGGGATACGCCCATCGGCATCGAGCAGATGATAGCGCTTGGCAATCTCGCGTGCCTCGCTACGGGTCTCGGCGGCCTTAATCTTGAGCGAAATCTCCTGCAGCTGATCCCAGGTGTAGTCGTCAAGTGAACCGCGGATGCCGTCCAAGTAGTCGGGGATGCCAAAGCCATGGGTTGCCGCCCCGATAACGCCAAGCCCCGCAACGGCTGCGACAACGCCACCGATAATAAAGCGGCGGCGGGTCATGGTATCGTGCCGGGCCTGCTCCAGGATCTCTCGCGCGCGCTCGCCGGCGACGTCGACCTTAAGGTGCGTACCAGAATCGATATCAATCGCGGCCTCGTCTCCTGCGCCTTCGCGGCCCTCGGATTCGGCATCGGTGAGGTATGCCGAGAGCACCTCGAGCATCTGCTGCTCGGTGGGGCGATCGCACTGCTCGACTGAGATGCCTTTCATGATGATCTGGACGAGCGCTTCATCGTCCTTGCAGCGCGGCTCGAGCGGTGCCGGCTTGGTCTTGGTCTTTATGAGGTAGAACGAGCCGGTTGCCGCGGCACCCGTCGACTCGACATCGAACGGTTTGCGACCGCTGTAGAGCTGGTACAAAATGCTCGAAAGCGCATAGACGTCGATTGCCGGCGAACGGCGAAGGGCCGCGATGCCTTCGATATCCTGCGTGAGCATCTCGGGCGCGGCGTATGCGGGCGTGGCAAAGCGCCAGATGTCGGCGCGCCGGGTGATCGTGTCGTCGCCGAGAGCCATGGTCGCGGAGCCCATGTCGATGAGGCAGGGGTCAAAGGAGCAATCGGCAATCTGCTGCTCGAGCGTTCGGCTGGTGGTGCGGAACATGATATTGGCAGGCGACAGGTCGCGATGAATGACCGGATTCACGAGGCCTTGGGTCACCAAGAGCGCACGAAGCACGGCGTTTCCGACGGCGGCGACCATCTGGGTGGTCAGCCCGCCCGAGGCGTCGTGCGGAAGCAGGGGCAGCGCCTGCTTGAGCGAGGTGCCCTCGACCCACTCCATGAGGATGAGCGGGTCATCCTCGCACGATCCGTAGCCATAGACGCGCGGAAATCCGCGCAGGTGCGAGACGGTACACAGATGACGGTACTCCTCGAACAGCGCGGCGGTGTTGGCCAGGTGCGCTGCCGATTGCTCGGCGGAGCGATCGGGCGTCTGGCCGGAAAGGATGGCGTTGTCCTTGAGTAGCTTGACGGCAAAGACCTCGCCGCTCGTGTTGGTCGCGCGCAGCACGTGCCCGATGTTGCCGTTGTTGCGGTGGGCCGTCTGGAGAATAAGCGTCATAAACCGACGCTTGGCCTCGTCCTCGGCGCTGGGGTCGACCGCCACGGCGGTGTCGAACGTGTCAAGACGGATGAGTTTGTCGCCATAGGCGCTATCGGTAGTATCCATGGCGTTCCTTTGTCTGGCATGGGTTGCCGCACGTATACGTGAGCAGTGCGGATATCGGTAAAGTACCATGATAGCCGCACTGCCCACGTATACTGCTGAGTATTGTCGTTTACGACGCAGAAGGTAGAAGACGAAAGACGGACGGCGACCGTCTTTTGATCGCCGTCCGTGCTAGTCCACAATGACAAGGAATGTCGTGTAGAGACCCAGATGGAGCCTGTCGCTGTTGGCTATTTCCACCGGGGGATAGATCTTGCCAGGCTCGCGTTGGTCGCGCGGCGGCTCAATCACAATATCGCCGTCGCCTGCACCCGATTCGAGTACCGTGCCGTTGGTTGATTCAAGGCCCTGGGCGTACCAGTGCTCACCCTCAAGCCAAATGCGAAGATGCTCGCGCGATGCGTCGGCGCCCACATCGGTGATGCTGGGCGAGGTTTTGGGCAAGGACCCAATCACGGTGCCGTGCGGATCGCGTGTGAGGGGATGGATTTGCATGTCGGCGCAGTTGTCGGCATGGGTTCTGAGCAGACCGAGGTGGGGGGCGACGGTGCGCGGCTGCTCCAGACTGCTCATAAAGCCACGTCCGACGGTAGTTTCGGTGGTGCCAAAGTGCTCGCCCGTCTTGCTGTCGCAAAAGCGCTCGACGGTGGCCACGCCCTGAACGGGATCGGCGAGCGCCCCCGTTGCCACAAAGAGCATAAGGTAAAGCGTGCTTTTCTCGCGCACGGCATTGCCGTCAAAGTTGTCGATGCGATTGAGGGCATTTGCATATAGGCGGCTGTCCAGCTTGTAGCTGGCGAGAGCCGACATCATTTCGTTGGCGGCCGGACCGCGATAGTGCTCGGCGATTGCCCGATAGGCGGACTCGCCGCCGCCGAGTTTGCTGCAGATTGCCGCGGAAAGGTTGAGCGTGGTGACGGTAAAGTCGCTGTAGATGGAGGGCGCGCACTGGTCAGGCTTGCGATGGACGATGTAACGGGTGAGATACGAGCGGTTGGAAGAGCATTTCTCGAGCAGGGTACTGCCGAGATAAGAGTTTCCATTGATGAGCATTCGGGCGATCTCGAGATGTTTAAGACCGCCGAACGAGCGAATATCGTTATAGAGGACCGAGCAAGGCGTCTCTGCTGCCACGGATACCTCCTTTGATTGCTTCCTAGCCAATATGGCGATAGGAATTAATGGCCCCCGGTGGGCGACGTATTAAATGGCTGCGCAATATATAGTGTAACCAAAGCAACATTATAGGCCACATGTTCGAAATTGCAGGAAGACTGAGAGATTTGGTTTGGACTGGACGGAAATCCCCCTCTGTCTTGATCTATAACAATTAGGACCCGGTTTTGCCCTGCATCTGTTACAGATTGAGACAATCGGCCAGGCCCACCTCGTCCGCCTCGTCATCTGTGGTTTACGTGGGGGCATACGGAGTGCGGGTATACTAACCGGCGGCGAATCTGCTCCATCGCTTAGAGCTGCTGCGTCTGGACGGCGCGTGATAGGGCTGCCAAAGCGATCGCCAGCGTGCTGAGCAACGTCCTCTCTGTGCGCACCCGTTTTTGTATGTATTAGCGCACTACCAAGCACGCCCACGCGGCCGTATGCCGTGCCCATTGCGCGTGCAGATAAGGAACAACAACATATGCGTAATTCTGTATCCGACGTCACCGACGCCGAGATTCTGGACGAGGCCCGCGAGGCCATGACCCAGGCTGCCTTCGATGCCGCCGATGAGGCCAATGCTGCCCAGGCCGTCGAGTCCGCTACCGAGAGTCTGCCCGCCTTTGACGCTGTCTCTTATACACATCTGACGCTG
>URVF01000160.1 GCA_900551185.1 uncultured Collinsella sp.
CATGCCTAGTCTCGTGGGCTCGGAGATGTGTATAAGAGACAGGTACTACGACCAGACGCTTTCGGTCGGCATCGATGCCGCCATCGGCCTTGGCACCACCGAGCTGCGCAAAAAGACGGGCTTGACGGGCGCCCCGCTCTACACTCTCTCGGGACTTGAGCAGTTTGGCCTACGCTATCGCAACTACCCCATGTCAGTCAGCTTTGACGGGGCGCCCGCCGAACGCGTGAGGGCGATCATCATGGCGATTCAGCTGGGTCCTACGTATGGCTCGGGCTATCGCATCTGCCCCGATGCCGACCCCTGTGACGGCACACTCGACGTCTGCTACGCCTGCGGCCCCGTCCCTCGCGCGGTTGCCCTGCCCATGTTCCTTTCGGCCAAAGACGGCCACCACACCAAGCTGCCACCGGTTCGCATGCGCCGTTGCCGCCATGCCGAGCTTACCTTTGAGGAGCCCGACTACCCCATTCAGGCCGACGGCGAGCCCGTTGTCGCCTCGCGCATCGAGGTCGACGTCCTCAGCGGCGCCCTCCACGTCTGGCACCCCACCCGCTAACCCCACCTAAGTTGCGGTGAAATAGGGACTGTTTATGCAGCTAAAGCCGCAAAACAATCCCTATTTCACCGCAACTTATGAGGAAGCTATTCGTCGCTGCCCGGCTTGCGACGGTTGGCCTTTTTAATGGCGTTGAAGTGCTTGTCATTAAGCCTGCGCTGGCGAGAGCGCTGAGGCACCTTGGTCTTTACGCGTCGACGCGGTGGACGCCCGCGACGCTCAAGCTCAGCGCGCAGCTTACGCAGGCAGCTCGCGCGATTCTGAAACTGGCTGCGGCTCTCACGCGCCGTCACGACAATCCCCGTGGGCCCATGTTTCATGCGCACCGCAGAGTCCGTCGTGTTCACGCCCTGTCCGCCCGGACCTGTCGCGCGAAACACCTGCACCTCGCAATCGCGCGCCAACTCCTCGACCGACATCTCGGCATAGCGTGCATACTCGCGCCATCCCATCTTGTTCTCATCCATATCAACACCTCCCCTCATACAAAAAATGTGACAAAGGGAAAGTCCCTTTGTCACATCGCATACCAATCGCTTGTGTTGCGCGCTTAGGCGAAGGTGATCTCGCCGGTATCGCAGTCCATATCGGCGATACGGGCCAGGCTCTCAACACGGAAGCCGCGCTCGCGGAGCTTATCGCCACCGCCCTGGAAGCCCTTCTCAACGGCGATGCCAATGCCGGCAACCTCGGCGCCCGCAGAATCGCAGATTTTGATAAGGCCCTCGAGCGCGCAGCCGTTGGCCAAGAAGTCGTCGATGATCAGGACCTTGTCGCCCTCGGACAGGAAACGCTTGCCAACGATGACCGGATACTCCTTCTGCTTGGTAAAGGAGTAGATGGTCGTGGCATACTGCTCGCCGTCGAGGTTGATGGACTGCGCCTTCTTGGCAAAGACAACCGGCACGCCGCCAAAATGCTGGGCCGCGATGCAAGCCATGCCAATGCCCGAAGCCTCGATCGTCAGGATCTTGTTGATCTCGACATCCTTGAACAGACGGGCCCACTCGGCGCCCATGTGGTCGAACAACTCAACGTCGCACTGGTGGTTGAGGAAGGCATCAACCTTAAGGACGTTACCGGCCTTTACGATGCCGTCATGGCGAATACGATCCTCAAGCTCCTGCATGGCGCAACCCCTTCTCGCGGCAACGATACCGCGCGATTAATAAACGTTGTTCGATAGTCTACCACGGACCGACCCCCGCCCGCCCCACAAGCCGCATCGCACCACAAACCAGTCTTTTTGGGACGGCGCGAATCGTGGCAGACAGCCTCCCAACACGCTAATGGCGGGCGCGCATCTTCACCAAACGCACCATGGCAAGCGCAAAGCCCACAGCGGCCACAGCCATGAGTACGTAGAACACCGAGCGAAAGCCGAATAGGAATACATCCGGACGGCCTGCAACAAAACTGGTCACGGCCTCACCCATCGCCACGCTCATCTGCCCATACAGGATATGCGACGCCGCCGTAATGCCGAGTGCCATGCCGGCGTAGCGCGCCAGGCTGCCCAGGCTGCCCGCAAAGCCGAGCGCTTCGCGCGGAGCTGAGCCCATATACAGCGAGTTGTTGGGACTCTGGAAAATCGACGTGCCACACGACATAAACGCAACGCAGCACACGATCACAGGGATAGAAGAGTGCTCGTCAAGCGTGCTTACCGCAAAGAGACCGCACACGTACACGCCCAGGCCGACCGCCGTGGGGCCCTCGCAGCCAACACGGTCCGAAACCGTACCCGAAAGCGGTCCGATAAAGGCATTCACCATCGGCAGCGCCAAAAAGAGCAATCCGGAAATGTCGGAACCAAAGCCATGGGCGTCCTGATAATAGAACGGCAGGATAAACTCAGATGCGCCAATACCAACGAACACGATGAGCATGCAGGCAAGGTTGATGGTGAAGGCCGAATTTGCAAAGCAGCGACGAGCGGCCTCGATCAGGGACATGGGGCGCTCGCCGGCCTCCGGCTTAACATGCGGCAGCGTGTAGAGCCCCACGATAAACGAGATGACGCCAATGGGCAGGTTGATGAGGAAGATGCTCTCCCAAGGAAAGCTTGCCACCAGCATGCCGCCGAGCACGGGGCCACACATCATGCCGAGGGCCACAAAGGTCGCAAGAATACCCATGGCACGGCCTCGTTCGCGCGCCGGAAACGACTCGGTGATGATACCCATGTTGTTAGCCATGGCCGCCGCGCAACCGACGCCCTGAACAATGCGTGCCAGGATAAGAACCTCGAGCGAGGCCGAAAGGCCGCACAGCAGCGAACCGACCGAAAAGACGATGACGCCCAACTGGAACACGTTCACCTTGCCGCGCACGTCGCCCAGACGGCCAAACGGCAACATAGCCACGCAAGTCGCAAGCAGATACACCGAGCTTACCAGCTGAATGCGATCGAGGCCCACGCCCAGCTCCTTTTGCATCACGGGCAGCGCCACGGTCACGACGGTCGAATCCAGACACACCATAAACGTCATGATGAGCACGGTAAACAGAATCGCCCACTTGTTCTTGCCATGGGTGTCGCCCTCTAGGGCAATATGCTCGCGGCGCAGCTGCTCTGCGGTTTTCTCCATATCCATCCTTTCGAGTGGCGCAACGCAAAAACGGGGCCCCAATCGCCTGCAAACTGCCGCGATTGGGGTCCCGCCTACGGAATCGGAACTAAAGGTCGCCGAAGCTTTCTGCCAGCATCGGCGCCTTATGCGAACGCTAGCCTAGCACTGCTCGAGTGCCTGCTCAAGGTCGGCAATCAGATCGGCCGTGTCCTCGAGGCCGCACGACAGGCGCACCATGTCGGCGGAGATACCGCAGGCGATGAGTTCCTCGTCGTTCATCTGGCGATGCGTAGCGTTAGCAGGATGCAGGCAGCAAGTGCGGGCGTCGGCCACGTGCGTGGCGATCTGGGCGAGCTTGAGGCTCTTCATAAAGGTCTCGGCCGCCGCGCGACCACCGTTAAAGCCAAAGCTCACAACGCCGCAGGTACCGTTGGGCATGTACTTCTGAGCGATGTCATAGTACTTATCGCCCTCCAGGCCCGGATAGCTCACGAAGCGCACCTTGGGATGGCTCTGCAGGAACTTGGCAACGGCCAGGCCGTTCTCGCAATGACGCGGCATGCGCACATGCAGGCTCTCGAGCGAGCTGTTCAGGAAGAAGGCCGCCTGCGGATTCTGCATAGGACCAAGATCGCGCATGAGCTGAGCGGTTGCCTTGGTAATGAAGGCACCCTCGCGACCAAACTTCTCGGCATAGGTCACGCCGTGGTAGCTCTCATCGGGCGTGGTAAGACCCGGGAACTTGTCCGCATGAGCCATCCAGTCAAACTGGCCGTGGTCAACGATCACGCCGCCCAGGTAGGCAGCATGTCCATCCATGTACCTGTCTCTTATACACATCTCCGAGCCCACGAGACTAGGCATGAT
>URVF01000161.1 GCA_900551185.1 uncultured Collinsella sp.
ACGAGATCATGCCTAGTCTCGTGGGCTCGGAGATGTGTATAAGAGACAGTTCCCATCCTTTGTGTGGAATCGCAGGTCAGGGGCTTAACTTTGGGCGCAGTATATTGCACTTTTTGCGGGTATCGTCTAACCTATGGAGCCGCGATTGGGCATTTTGTACGTTCTACGTGCTAAAATGCCAATTATTGAATCAGATATAACCCAACTATTTGGAGGTACGAATGGCACTCCCTCAGCTTACCGATGAGCAGCGCAAGCAGGCTCTTGAGAAGGCTGCTGCCGCACGTCACGCCCGCGCTGAGCTTCGCGAGCAGATCAAGAAGGGCGAGAAGTCCCTCGAGTCCGTGCTCAACTCCGATGACCCCATCGCTTCTCGCATGAAGGTTTCCACCCTCATCGAGTCTCTCCCTGGTTATGGCAAGGCCAAGGCCGCCAAGATCATGGAGGAGCTCGGTATCTCCGCTACCCGTCGCGTCCAGGGCCTCGGCGTCCGTCAGCGCGAGCAGCTCCTCGAGCAGCTGACCAAATAAGTGAGCGCTCAGGATTCCAAGCTCTTTGTGATTTCTGGACCGTCAGGCGCAGGCAAGGGTACGCTCGTCACTCGTGTGCGCGAGCGCCGCTCGAACCTGGGCCTGACGGTTTCGGCTACCACGCGAGCACCACGCAAAGGTGAGGTCGACGGCGTCAACTACTTTTTTCTGACGCGCGAGGAGTTCGACCGCCGCGTGGCAAACGGTGAGTTTGTTGAGTGGGCCGAGGTCCACGGTAACTGCTACGGCACGTTGGTGAGCGAGGTCCAGTCCAAGCTCGCCTCTGGTTCGTCTCTCATCTTGGAGATCGATGTCCAGGGTGCCCTGCAGGTGAAGGAGCGTTTCCCCGAGGCCGTGCTGATCTTTATCAAGCCACCTTCGCTCGAGGTGCTTCGCGAGCGTCTAGTCGGTCGCGGTACCGAGACGCCCGAGACGATTGAGCTGCGTATGGCAAACGCCGCCGATGAGCTTGCCCTTGCCGACCGCTACGACGACGTCGTGGTTAATGACGATCTCGACCGCGCGACCGATGAGCTCGTTCGCGTTCTCGATATGCATGAAAGGATCTGAGGTCCGTGTCCGTTGTAAAGCCTTGCATTGACGATCTTCTGGAGAAGACCGATCACAACCGCTTCCTGCTCGCTTCGCTTGCCTCCAAGCGCGCCTGCGACATCAATAGCATGCTGCGTGGCCAGCACAACCGTGTGCTTGCCGTCCAGGATGTCGATGACATCACCATCGGGCTTTCCGGTGCCGATACCATTTCGATGGCTATGGATGAGATTGTCGACGGCGACATCTCTTACGACGAGGCCCGTTATGAGAAGGCGCTCGGCCACAAGGTTGCTGAAGCCTAAATGGCGGCTCGTGTCTGCCTGGTCCACTATCACGAGGTTGGACTGAAGGGTAAGAACCGCGCACATTTTGAGCATATCCTCATGGATAACATTAAGGCGGCCTTGGCCGCCTTTTCCGTGAATGCCGTGTCTCGAATTTCCGGTTATATCCTCGTGACCTTTAACGAGCATCAGGCCGATGAGGCGGCGCGTGTCATTCGCACCGTTCCCGGCGTTGCTCGTGTGTCTTTGGCGTATCACACTAACCGCGACCCACAGGAGTACTGTGCCGCCGCCGTCAAGGCGCTGCGCGAGTATGGTCCCTTCGATTCGTTTAAGGTGCACGCCAAGCGCTCCAATACCGACTATGAGCTCACCTCGATTGACATCAATCGTCAGGTGGGCGAGGTACTGTGTGAGGCCTTCCCCGATAAAAAGGTTCAAATGCACGACCCCGATGCGATGGTGCACGTACTGGTGGTCCAGGGTAGCGTTTATGTGTACGCGCGCTCCGAGCGCGGCGTGGGCGGTCTGCCGGTGGGTTCTGCCGGCAAGGTCGTGACGCTGCTGTCGTCGGGTATCGATTCTCCGGTGGCGACCTGGATGCTCGCGCGTCGCGGCGCGGTGTGCGTGCCGGTACATTTCTCTGGTCGTCCGCAGACGCCCGATACGAGTGAGTATCTGGTGCAGGACATCATCCGTGCGCTTGAGCCGGGTGTCCAGATCGGCCGCCTGTATGTGGTGCCGTTTGGCGACTGCCAGCGTGAGATTTCGGTCACCTGTCCCAGCAACCTGCGCGTGATCATGTATCGCCGCATTATGTATTCGGTTGCCGAGCGCATTGCACACATCGAGGGCGCCAAGGCCATCGTGACGGGCGAATCGCTTGGACAGGTTGCCTCCCAAACGCTTGAGAACATCATGGCCGTCAACGAGGCTGTGAAGATTCCCGTGTTCCGTCCTCTCATCGGTTCGGACAAGCAGGAGATCATCGCGCGCGCCGAGGAGATCGGTACGTTCGATATCTCGACCGAGGCCGCTCCCGACTGCTGCACGCTCTTTATGCCGCGCCGCCCCGAGACGCACGCCAAACTCGATGCCGTGCATGAGGCGTGGGAGTTGTTCGATCACGAGGAGATGATCGAGCGCCTGCTCAAGCAGACCGAGTACATCGACTTTGAGAGCAACACGTATAAGGCCCCTAAGACCTTAAAACGCAAACATTCGGAGCTTGCTCCGCGTGAGATTTACCAAGATCACGAGTAAATTTGTGCATAGACCGACGATGCGTCTGCATCGTCGGTCTTTTGCTATCTGGGCATTTTGTGGCTAAGTGTTCATTTGCTGACGTGTGCCTGAATAAATGGACAGATTTGTGCAAGGTTTTGGTCGGCTTTTGGTTTGACCGCTAAAACCGGTTTTGGGGCGTGGCTGTTACAGGGCTCCTTTCCTGACACGATGGTGTTGGGAGGTTTTGCTATGGCGCAGCGCGAACAACACGAACGGGTCAAAAAGATGGACCGCTTGGCGGACAAGCTGCTCGGTCATAAGGCAGTGGTGATGGCGATACTGGTCGTCATTGCGATGTCGAGCGGCTTGGCGATGGCGAACCTTGGCGGCGGTGCCGGCGCCGTGTCGTTTGAGCGCACTGACGGTTCGGGCTCGTTGGTGGAGCCGGGATCCGGTGATGCCTCGAGCGGAAAGACATCCGAAGGTTCTTCGACTAAGGCTTCTGCCGCGGCAGAGGTCTATGTCGATGTCGATGGCGCCGTTGTGTCGCCCGGCGTATATCGTCTCAAGGACGGCGCGCGGGTGGCTCAGGCGATTGATGCCGCCGGCGGGCTGGCGCCCGAGGCAGACGTTACGGGGCTCAATCGGGCATCCAAGGTCGTCGATGGACAAAAAATCCACGTTCCAACGGAAGGGGAGCAGCAGGCGCCCATTGCGGAAGCCGATGTTGATGGTGGGGCTTCCACGTCATCGGGCGTGAGTAGCGCAACAGGCCTAGTAAACATTAATACGGCAAGCTCGGCAGAGCTACAGACGCTTTCGGGCATCGGTCCCTCCATGGCCCGGTCGATTATCGATGAGCGGACAAAGAACGGTGCTTTTGCCTCGGTTGACGATCTGATGCGTGTGTCGGGAATCGGCGAGAAGAAGCTTGCCAAAATCAAAGATTGCATCTGCGTATGAGTGCGACCGAGCGCGAACATGTGATGCCTCCGCGGCCCCTGATGCCGTGGACGATGGCCCTGTGTGCCGGCATGTGCATGAGCTGCGCCTTGGTGCTCAACGTGACCGCTGATGCGCTGCTGAGGGAGCAGGCGCCGGCGGTCGGGCCGCTATGGGCCATTCCCGTCGCGGCGGCGGTATTTGTTGTGCTGGCTCAATCATGTGCGCGGCTTGCTCCTTTGAAGCGGTGGCTGTATGCCGCGTCCGTCGGTCTCGTGGCGGGAGCGGTCGTCTCCGCCTGGTGGGGTGTGGGTGCGCTAAGCGCCTCGAAGGCGCTCAACGGTCGAGCGGCAAGCAGCCTCGAGTTTGTCGTGCAGGGTGATCCATCCATAAACCTGTCTCTTATACACATCTCCGAGCCCACGAGACTAGGCATGATCTC
>URVF01000162.1 GCA_900551185.1 uncultured Collinsella sp.
TTCCTCTTCCAAGCAGCGGAGCTCTACCTCGTACGGCACCGGCTCCACGTCGGAGCGCAAGCGGCGCAGCTCATCGCAAAAGCGTTGCGGCAGAATCTCGGACCGGTTGGCCAGAATCTGCCCCATCTTGACGAACATGGGGCCGAGTTCCTCGAGCAGGCGGCGCAAACGAACCGGCGTGAGGTTATCCCACACGCGGTACTTTTTGACCAGGCGAACAATCTGCCCAATGCGTTCGCGACGACCCGCCGGCGTGAGCTGGTATTCCTCGTCCGGCGCCATCGCGTCGGGCTCCTCGGGCACCATATCGACGGCGCGCGGCTTCTTGCGAGCGCCCGAGACGGCGGCATCGACCTCATCGACAACCGCCGCCTCGTCACCCAAGGGATCTAGATTGTTGTAATCGGTGGTGGAATCTGCCATCTGCGCTGCTACTCGGCCTCTTCGGTATCCTTCGCATCGTCGGGCTCAACGGACTCAACGGGCACCGAGGTCACGTTGTCCTCGACTGAATCGACGATGTCGCGCACATGGGCCAGGAAGGCCGTGCGCTCGGGGGCGGTCATGACGCGGACGCGAGCAAGAATGAGCTCGTCGAGCACGCGCTGGGCCGCGGTCTCGCCCTGCATGCCCAAGCGCTCGGTCAGATCGGAGATGGTACCGCCGGCCTGCTCGAACATGTCGGACACACTGCGAGCGATATCGGGGGTGGCAGTGTCCTTGCGGACCTGCTCGCCCTTGGTACTGAGGTCGTCGAGAACCTTCTTGCTGCCCTCGACGGCAACGGCGGCAGCGCCAAAGCCAACGTTGATGGCGCCGTTAACAAGCTGATCGAGTTTCATAACCATGGTTGTCTCCAATCACAAACAACTGCATTGGCGTTCTTGTACCCAAGATTGAGTGAAAGCGACAAAGCGTTTTAGCGCTATTCGATCGACGGGAAATCCCTACCTCACGTTGTCGTTCATCGCGAAAGAGTTCTTCATGGCGCAGCTCGTGGTGTAGAGCGCCTTGCCCAGTAGAGCATCGGTCTCTACGCGAACACGCTCGGCAAAGGCCTCGTTGGCGCGTGCAAGTTCGGCAGGCACCTCGGCCTCGGGCAGAGCGGCTACGGCAGCATCGACGTCATGGATCTGCTTGTGGCCCATGCCACCGACCTTCTCCTGATAATCCTCGACCGCGCGACCGCACTCATGGAAGCGGACGTCAGCCAGCGCGCCGATCAAGCGGTTGGCCCAGTAGAAGTTTTCGGACGTCACGCGAGCCTGCGTGTCGGCATAGTACTCGGGCATGGTCTCGACGTTGGCGTACAGCGGAACCAGCGCGTTAAACGAGTTGGAACCAAAGGCCATCCACTGCACGGCGCGATAGGCCGGCTGCGCATAGGGGCGCAGCTGCAGCACGGCGAGCTGGCTGTTGCGGTTGATACCGATGGGGCGATAGGCGCCGCGCGTGGCGGGCGTGCCCTTGCTGCCGTAGCAGTCGTACTCCGTGCCCTGGTAGTGGCTTGAGAGTACGTACTTAATGTCCTCGATGGTCACCTTGCGCTCGGGCACGCGGCTCCAGGGGATATCGTCGCTCTCGGGCGTATAGTCGGCCTCGGGACCGTCCCACACATCGCTGGGATTGAGGCAGCGCTGCATGTACCAGGCGCGCGGCGTGTTGTAGACGTGATCGCTGTCGCTGTGCGAGCCAAAGGCCTCGCGCGGGTTAAAGACCGCGGCGGGACCGTCGCCCTTAACACCCAGCGTCAGGTCCAGATGCCACTCGGCCATCCAGGCGCGCAGGTCGGCAGAGCACATGTGGTCGACTTGGGCGCCCTCGGCGTCATCCAGGTCAAAGCTGTCGATACCCAATTGGTTGGGCATGGTCACATAGGCGTCGTCGGGCACGCGCTTGGCGATCCAGTGGTGGCCGCCGATGGTCTCGAGCCACCAGATCTCGTCCACATCACTAAAGGCGATGCCGTTGTTCTCATAGGTGCCGTAGCGCTCGAGCAGGTCGCCCAGGATACGCACGCCGTCGCGGGCGGACTTGGCATACGGCAGCACCAGGGTCACCATGTCCTCCTCGCCCAGGCCACCGGGCCGTGCCGGAACGTATCCATCCTCGCCTTCGTTGCCCTTGGCGGGCACGTAGTCCACGAGTGGGTCGGCGCCGCGGACGCGCTCGTTGGTGGTGAGCGTCTCGGTTGCGGACATGCCCACATTGAGCTCGTTGAAACCGGCCTCGGCCCAGATGCCGTGGCCCGGAACAACATCGGGGACGCTCGTGTAGCGCATGGGGTTATCGGGCAGTTCAACGGTCAGGTGACTCAGGACGCTCGTGTAGACGCGCGGCTGCTCGTCAGGATGCACCACGCGCATACGCTTGGGCTCAAACACCCCGTTGGACGAGTCCTCGTTACGCGCGACAAGCGTCGACCCGTCGTAGCTTGCGTTTTTACCGACCAGAATCGTTGTGCACGGCATGCGCATCCTCCTTGAGCGAAGAAATCAAACGGCAACAGTGTATCGCTTCGACGCAAAAAGGGCGAAACCACGGCGCTGGCAACCCCTGTGGTCAAAAAATGCCAAATATGAGTACTGTCACTAATTTAGTAACAGCAATTTTGCTACGCATGGGTGTCGAAAGTCTACATTTGTTCAAAAATTAGATGATGTACTTCCCCATAGGTCCAATAAAATAGGCTCTCTATCGATAATAAATATCGTAAGAGAGCCAAATTAACCTAAAATATATGTGACTATCTTGGCAACAGTACTCATATTTGGCATTTTTTGTCCACGGGGTATAGAACTAACCCCTCAAACAGCCCAAAACGCCTATTTCAATGCGCGCTCGGCCGCTTCGATCACGTGTTTGGCGAGGATCGCCGTCGTCACAGCTCCCACGCCGCCCGGCACGGGCGTGATGGTGTCAACAACCGGCTCTGCAGCATCAAAATCAACGTCCCCGACCAGCTTGCCAGCGGCCTCGTCCCAATTAATGCCAACATCGATGATCGTCTGGCCCTCGCGAACGGCATCCACGCCAATCGTACGCGCGCGTCCAACGGCGGCAACCACAATATCAGCCGCACGGCACTCGGCAGCAAGGTCGCGCGTATGCGTATGGCACGTCGTCACGGTCGCATTGCGCGCCGTAAGCATGGCGGCAACAGGACGCCCGATCACCAACGAGCGCCCGACCACAGCAACCTTAGCTCTATCCAGCTCAACGCCGTAATGATCAAGCAAAGCGAGGACGGCTTCGGCTGTGCAGGGGGCAAAACCCTCGCCGCGCCCCGAAAGCGTGGCGAGCAGCGAAGCCGGCGTCATGGAGTCAACATCCTTGGCGGGATCGAGCGCTGCGGCGACGGCGTTCTCGTCAAGGCCGGCGGGCAGCGGGCGGAACATCAGACAGCCATGAACAGCCGAATCGGTATTGATGTCCTCGACGGCCGTCAACAGCTCGTCCTGCGAAACATCGGCAGGAAGCAAAACGCGGCGAGCCTCAATGCCAACCTTCTCGCAGCGCTTGAGGGCACCGCGCTCGTAGGACAGGTCGTCCTCGCGCTCGCCCACGCGCATGATAGCCAGCGTAGGCACGACCCCCAGCGATTCCAATTTCTGCGCCCGCTCGACCAGCTCAGCGGTAATCGCCTTTGCAACAGGTGCGCCTTTAAGCAATGCGGCCATATCAGCTCCGTTTCCTTGCGGCGTCAGCCGCGCGTTTGGCAAGACCGTCCGCCCGCGGCAACCAGGTATTGAGCAATGCGTCGCACTCGCGCTCGAGTTCCTCGGCACGCTCGCGATCCTTCATGGACGTCGTGTTCGCAAAAAGCGTTAGACTTGCGCTCTGCAACGCAGCGCGGCAAAACACAGCGCCGCAGGCAACGTCTGAAAGAAGTTGGCGGGAGCTCTTATCGGCCATTTCCTCAAGCCTGTCTCTTATACACATCTCCGAGCCCACGAGACTAGGCAT
>URVF01000163.1 GCA_900551185.1 uncultured Collinsella sp.
CGGAGATGTGTATAAGAGACAGCTGGCTTCTGTGGGCCTCTATACCGGCACCGAGGGCGACGACGGCGAGTACGCGCCCGAGCTCGCCGACAAGGTAGCACTGGCCGACAAGGTCGGCACCGCTGCTTCTTACGTCTCTACAGGCGACTGCGTGGCCGGTTTTGTCTACAGCTCCGATATCTTCCGCTACGACGGCATCGAGGAGGCCTTCGTGTGTCCCGAGGATTCGCACAAGCCCATCGTGTACCCGGGTGCCGTTGCCGAGAGCTCCGAGCACGCCGACGAAGCCAAGGCGTTCATCGACTTCTGTCTGACCAACAAGAAAGCTCAGAAGATTTGGGCTAAGTACGGCTTTGAGCTTTCCGAGTAGTGCGGCTTGGCGCGATAATTCCATCGTTTTGTGTTTCACTCCGTCCTTGTATTCGCTTGGAGCTTTTCGTGCTTAATAGATTCCGCATGCTTGTCGCCTGTGCTTTGACCTTCGCGCTTTGCTGGGTGCCAGGATTTGCGTTTGCTGGGGACGCCGAGGACGGGGCCCAGGTTGCTGCGACCGCTCATGGGCTTTCCTATGGGATCGAGGGTTTTGAGCGGTTGGCCAAGGGGACCGCTCGTGCCATGGAGGGCCAGCCTGAGGGCTACCGGTTTCCCGTTGACGAGGACGTGGACCTTGTAGTGGCGCCTGCTGTCGATCGCGTTGTGGTGTGGATATCGCCCAAGGCGGTCGAGAAGTATGGATTGGATCTGCAGGACAACGAGTGCGTATCGGGTCTCAAGGCCCTCGTCTGCAAGCTCGACAGCGCAAACTGCATGGGAGGTGCGCAGCTGGGGGACGTGGATCTTCCTTGGTATGTCACAGTGGAAACAACGTTTGATGCCGGTGGGTATACCTATGGCTTTGACGAGCGCGGTGCGGATGGGGACCGCTATGTGGTGATTGCATCAGCCTCGGGTGATGCCAAGGGCGGTGCGCGTTGGCTTGATAGCGCTCAAATGGTAGAAGCGTCGTCTGTCGTGCTGCGGGATGAGCAGAGGCCCTTGACCTCCCTGGCTTCCTTTTTGGGCGACATCGACTATCGCCCGTTTTGGGTGTCCATTAAAACGAGCGGTCTTGCCCTGCTGATTTCCTTTGCGCTGGGCCTGTTCGCCGCGTGGAAGACCATGGGTACCTCGAGTCGCATCAAGGGCCTGCTCGACTCGGTCTTTACCATCCCCATGGTGTTGCCGCCCACGGTCTGCGGCTTTTTGCTGCTTATGCTGTTTGGTCGCTCGACCGGGGTGGGCCAGTGGCTGATTGCGCACGGCGTCTCGATTGTCTTTACGTGGCCGGCGGCGGTGATCTCTGCCGTGGTGGTATCGTTCCCCCTGGTCTACCGTACGGCGCTCGGCGCCTTTGAGAGCCTCGACACGCAGATGCTTGACGCCGCGCGTACCCTGGGATGGTCCGAGCGTCGCATCTTTGCCAAGCTTATGATGCCGCTTGGGTGGCCTTCTATTGCCGCTGGTACGGTCCTCGCCTTTGCCCGCGCGATGGGAGAGTTTGGCTGCACGCTGTTCTTTGCGGGCAACTACGCCGGCATTACGCAGACCATCCCCATTGCGATTTACTTTGAGTGGATGGGCGGCAACACCTCGGTGGCCCTCTTTTGGGTCGCCGTTGTGATTGCGTTCAGTTTCCTGGTTATCCTATTCATCAACATGTACACGGCGCATTCGCAAAAGTATCGCGAGCGGGGCCTTTCCCGTGCGGAGTGCAAGCGGATCAAAGATCTTGCCGGACAGGGCGATTCGCTCGACCCGGCGGGCGGCGATGCCTTGCGTATCGATCGCGAGGCGCTGGCCGAGCTCATGCGCGATGATGCCGCTTTGCAGGGAGGTCGATAGGCCATGTCGCTCGTTCTGGATATCAAAAAGCGCTATCCCGGGTTTATGCTCGACATGCAGCTTGAGGCCGGCGAGGATCGTGTGGCGCTGCTCGGTGCCTCGGGTTGCGGCAAGAGCTGTACGCTGCGCTGCATCGCCGGCGTGGAGACGCCCGACGAGGGCAAGATCGTCGTCAACGGCGTGACCTTTTTTGACTCGGCGGCGGGCATCAACCTGTCGCCTCAGGAGCGAAAATGCGCCCTGTTGTTCCAAAACTATCAGCTGTTTCCCAACATGACGGTGGCCGATAACGTATGCGCCGGTGTAAAGGATGCGGGCGACGCCGCCGCGCGCAAAAAGCTCGCCGAGCGCTATCTGGGCATTTTCGGTCTGTCCGATTTTGCCGACCGCTATCCCGCGCGACTCTCGGGCGGTCAGCAACAACGTGTGGCGCTTGCCCGCATGGTGGCGGCGCATCCGGGCATTTTTATGTTCGACGAGCCCATGAGCGCACTCGATTCCTATCTTAAGAGTGCCCTCGAACAGAACATGCTCGACCTGTTCGATGTATGCAACCGCACCGTGCTCTACGTGAGCCACGACATCGACGAAGCGTGCCGCCTGTGCGGGCGCATCTGCGTGATGCACGACGGGCATGTGGAGGAGATCGGCTCCGTCGAGGACGTGGTCCGCCGTCCGCAGACGCTGGCGGCACTGCGCCTGACGGGCTGCAAGAACACAAGCCGGGCGCGCAAGATCGGGTCTCAGGAAGTTGAAGCCCTGGACTGGGGCATGACCTTTAACGTGGGCCATGAGGTTCCCGATAACGTGACGTACCTCGGTATTCGTGCGAGCTACTTCCATGTTGACAATCGCGCGGAGCGCGGTCGCAACAGCTACGATTTGCACGTGGCCCGTGTGAGCGATTCGCGCTTTGAGCGGCTGGTGCTGCTGGACGTGCCGCGTGCTGATGCGCCCACGCGTCTGCAGTGGAAGGTGAATAAGGTGAGTGTACCCGTGGAAGAGCTGCCGCAGGCGGGTGAGACTCTGCGCATGCATTTTGATGCAAGCAGGATCCATCTCGTTTGCCGATAATGCGGGTGCGATGCGGTCGAGGAGGTAGTCCTCGACCGCTTTGTTTTCACTTCGCCGTTCGCCGATTTCTACATGACTAAACCTTATCAGTCTGATAATTAATTATCAGACAGCGAGATGCTCACATCCCAACGTTGTCGTACGCGTGTCGGCGGTGTTCGTCTTGACGACAACCGTTGATATAGTTACCTTCGACGAGAAAAGGAGGGCGCGCCGATGCTGCAGAAGACATATTCGCGTCGCGTTGCCGCGCGCGCCCTGTATATGGCTCGGAGCCGCATATGAGCAGGTATGTTCACGGCTCCGGGAGAGACGACGCACAACTAAATAATCGACCGCAAAGCGGGTTCCCCAAAATTCCGGGTTTGAGCACGGCTGGGTTTTCGCCACCCACCGTGCAGAAATACCGTAGCTATTCATTTTTGGTTCGAGAGGGGAACCGTCATGGCTGAAGAATTCGATTTCCATCCGATGTGGGAGAGCCTCGGCATGAATCTTGCCGACCACGACATGCTGCTGGGCGCCGTGGGCCAGATGTACGGCGATATGTTCCTGACGCAGAACAATCGCCCCAAGTCTACGTCCTACCTGGATTTTGTCGCCACCAACATCCACAGCGGCCGTATTAAGGAGATGCTCGACAAGAAGGAGGCCGGCGAGGCCACCAAGATCGTCGGTTCGTTCTGTGTGTACGTGCCCGAGGAGATCGTGCTTGCCTGCGATGGCATCCCCGTGGGCCTGTGCTCGGGTGCCGACTGGGCAACGGACAAGGTTGAGGAGCACTTGCCGCGCAACACCTGTCCGCTCATCAAGAGCTTTGCCGGCTTTAAGCTGGGCGAGGTTTGCCCCTACATTGAGTCGAGTGATCTGGTGGTGGGCGAGAACACCTGCGATGGTAAGAAGAAGGCCTACGAGTTCTTTGCCACGCAAAAGAACATGTACGTCATGGATATTCCCAACGCTGTCTCTTATACACATCTGACGCTGCCGACGAT
>URVF01000164.1 GCA_900551185.1 uncultured Collinsella sp.
ACGAGATCATGCCTAGTCTCGTGGGCTCGGAGATGTGTATAAGAGACAGCTGTTTCGGCTGCGCCGTAAACGTGCGGACCGGCGTGCGCAAACCTTCGACGGGCTCGGCGCCGCTGGCATCCAAATACGCCAGAGCCGTGGCAATAGCGTGCTTGCACATACCGGGGTAACGATAGGCGGCGGGGCAATCGCAGTCGTAGTCGATTACCTCGTGCTCGTCCATGTCGAGCGCCACGTGCGTCTTGTACAGGTCGCCGCGCGAACCGCGCACCGAGCCCTCAACCGTCACGTTTTTGGAGAAGCGCGAGCCGCTGTCCTCGATCGACAGCACGGCGCCGTTGAGCATGAGCGAACGCCCCTTCATAAAGGTGCCGCTCAACGCCGCCTCTTTACGAAGCGCCTGCACAAACGTCCCCTGCGCCATCACTTCCTCCAATCTCACCCGGGGTAGCTTAGATAACCGTCACGCGGCCTTGGTTGCCGACGATGGCCTTTGCCTCTGCCAGCAGCGGAATCGAGCGCGCGTTGACCTTGGCAGGCACCTCGGCGCGCAGCACGCGCCCGTCCACCTGCTCGATAAAGATCTCCACGCGGTCGCCGCCCGGGTTAGCGGTGAGCACCGTGGCCAGGCGCGCCATATTGCCCTGGCTAAAGCGGCTGTTGGGCACCATGACCTCAAACACCTTGGGCTTGTTGTTCTCCTCGTTGAGCTCAAGCGGCACGATCTCCTGCGCGATGATCTGGTCGCCGCGGTCCGAGCGCTCGAGCTTGCCCTTAATGCGCACAAACGCGTCGGACAGCTGCGCGCCGGTCTCGGGATCGACCTCGCCATACAGGTACCCCTCGGCCTCCTTGTAGGTCTTGGGGAACACGACGACGGTGGCCTCGCCTTCCATGTCCTCGAGCTGCACGATGCCCATGGGGTCGCCGTTTTTGGTCACGCGCTTGGACACGCTCGAGACCATGCCGGCCCACCACAGCGCCTTGCCCTCGGGAATCTCCTGGTTGATGGTGCCGCCCGTGGGGTTTTGCACCTCGTAGCCGGTGTCGATCTGCGAGAACGAGAAGTCGCGCGCTTTGCTAAGTGCATACTCAAACGGGCGCAACGGGTGGTCCGAGACATAGATGCCCAGAACCTCCTTCTCCTGGCTCAGCTTAAGGTGGCGGTCCCATTCCTGGCCGTCCGGATCGGGCACGCTGACCTCGAAACCCGAGCCCTCAACATCACCAAACATGTCGAAGAACGAGGTCTGGCCGCTCGCGCGGTCCTTCTGGCGCTTTATCGCGGCGTCGATGATGTTCTCGGGGTTGTTCTTGTCCACAAAGTGCATCATCTGGCGGCGCGGATAGCCCGTGGAGTCGAAGGCACCTGCCTTGATCAGCGACTCGATCACGCGACGGTTGGCCTGGCTCGAATCCACGCGCTCGACAAAGTCGTGCAGCGTCTTAAACGGGCCGCCCGCCTCGCGCTCTGCGATAATCGCCTGCGCCACGCCGGTACCCACGCCGCGGATGCCGGCCAGACCAAAGCGCACGCCTTCCTTGGTAGCCGTGAACTCGGTACCGGACTCGTTGACATCTGGCGACAGCACGGGAATGCCGTCGTGACGGCACGCCGAGACGTAGTGCACGATCTTGTCGGTCTTGCCCGTGTAGGACGTCAGAACGGCTGCCATGTACTCGTGCGGATAGTGCGCCTTGAGCCACGCCGTCTGCATAACCAGAATGGCGTAGCCGGCGGAGTGCGACTTGTTGAAGGCGTAGGACGCGAACTCGAGAACATCGTCCCAAATCTTCTGGGCAACCTCGCGCGTGTAGTTGTTCTTGATGGCGCCGTTCATCCAGTGGTCGTAGGTGGTCTCGTCCGAGCCATCCTCCCAGTGGAGCACCGTCGACGTGAGCAGCTTGATCTTCTTCTTAGCCACGGGTTTACGGATACGCGAGTCCGATTCGCCCTTGGAGAAGCCGCACATCTCGACGGAGATGAGCATAACCTGCTCCTGGTAGACCATGGTGCCGTAGGTTTCGCCCAGGATGTCGTCCAGACGGTCGTCGTAGGAGACGGCCGGCTCCTTGCCGTTCATACGGTTGATGTAGGACGAAACCATGCCGGCGCCCAGCGGGCCCGGGCGGTACAGAGCGATCAATGCCACGACGTGCTTGTACTCGGTGGGCTTCATGTTCTTGATCGTGGCCGTCATGCCGGCGGACTCGACCTGGAAGACACCGGCGGTGTGGCCGGAGCCCATGAGCTTAAAGATCTCGGGATCGTCAAAGGGAATCTCTTCCTCTTTGATATCGATGCCAAAGTTCTTTTTGATGTTTGCCTTGGCCTTGGAGATAACCGTCAGCGTGCGCAAGCCCAAGAAGTCCATCTTGAGCAGGCCCATGTCGGCGACGGTATGGCCCTCGTACTGGGTAATCTCGACGCCGCCCTTGGTGTCGAGCTTGGTGGGCACATGCTCGTTGACGGGGTCGCGGCAGATCAGAACGGCGCACGCGTGCACGCCCTCGCCACGGGTGAGGCCCTCGATCGAGAGCGCCGTGTCGATGATGCGGCGGGCGTCGTCGTCCTTTTTATAGGCCTCGGCAAAATCGGGGTTAAACAGATCCTCTTTGCCGGGCTGTTTGTCGAGTACCTGCTTGAGCTTGACCTTGGGGTCGCTCGAGACCATCTTGGACAGGCGCTGGCCCATGTAGACCGGGTAGTCCAAAACGCGCGCGGCATCGTTGATGGCCTGCTTGGCCTTAATGGTCGAGTAGGTGATGACGTGGGTGACCTTCTCGGGACCGTAGAGCTGGCGAACGTGCTCCACGACCTCGAGGCGCCGCTCATCGTCGAAGTCCATATCGATATCGGGCATCTCGGTACGCTGCGGAGACAGGAACCTCTCGAACATCAGGCCGTTCTCGAGCGGGTCGAACGCGGTGATGTTCATGGCGTAGGCGACGATAGCGCCGGCGGCAGAGCCACGGCCGGGGCCGACGCCGATGCCGTTGTCCTTGGCCCATTGCACGTACTCGGCAACGATCAAGAAGTAGGCGGCAAAGCCCTTGTCGCAGATGACCTTGTATTCGTACTCAAAGCGCTCTTTGATGTTGACTCCGCCGATCTCGCGCGTGGCCCAGTCGTCACCGTAGTGCTGGCGCAGGCCCTTCTCGCACTCGCGGCGGAACTGGCTCTCGTGCGTCTCGCCGGGATCGAGCAACGGGAAGCGCGGCAGGATGATGGAGTCCCAGTCGAGCTCCACGTAGCACTTGTCGGCGATCTCGAGCGTGTTGTCGCAGGCCTCGGGGCAATACGGGAACATCGCCCGCATCTCCTCCTCGGTCTTCATGTAAAACTCCGAGCCGGTCATGCGCATGCGGTTGGGGTCGTCGACCTTGGCGTTCATGCCAATACACATGATGACGTCCTGCACGGGCGCGTCCTCGCGGCGCAGGTAGTGGAAGTCGTTGGTGGCGATGACCTTGACGCCCACCTGTTTGGCGATGTCGATGAGCGTGCGGTCCATCTGCTCGTCGGTCAGGCCGTTGTCGGTGGTGATGCCGTGTTCCTGGATCTCGATGTAAAAGTCGCCGGGGTCGAAGGTGTCGCGGAAGGTCTCGGCCCACTTGATGGCGCCTTCCATGTCGCCGCGGTCGATATATTTGGGGATGATGCCCGCGATACAGGCACTCGTGCAGATCATGCCCTTGGCGTGGCGGCGCAGGTTGTCGAGCGTCACGCGGGGCTTGTAGTAAAAGCCCTGTACGGCGGCCTCAGAGACCGTCTGCATCAGGTTAACGTAGCCCTCCTGGTCCTTGGCCAGAAGGATCATGTGGTAGCTGTCTCTTATACACATCTGACGCTGCCGACGATCTTACGCGTGTAGAT
>URVF01000165.1 GCA_900551185.1 uncultured Collinsella sp.
GTGTATAAGAGACAGGGTGGACGCCGCGCAGAAGGCGGCGACCGCGGCTGCCGAGAAAGTTGCCGAGGCAGTTGCCGATGCCAAGAACGCGGCAGGGGAGACGTCCGTCGCTAGCGAGCCCGCCACCGCCGCTGAGCCCCTAGCCGCCACCGCCGCCCAGGCCCCCGAAGGTGCGATCTTCAACCCCGAGGCCGCCCGCGGCAACCTGCACCTGGGCATCGACGTGGGCTCCACCACCGTTAAGCTCGCTGTGCTCAACGACGACAACCAGATTGTCTACGCCAAGTACCAGCGTCACCACACCGACGTCCGCGCTTGCGCCCGCGACTTGTTCGAGGGTGCCGCGACCGTGCTGCCGACGGCCCAAATGACCTGCGCCATTACCGGTTCGGGCGGCCTGCTGCTGTCCCAGTGGCTCGACCTGGAGTTTGTCCAGGAGGTCATCGCCAGCAAGCGCGCTGTCGAGACCCTCATCCCGGCCACCGATGTTGCCATCGAGCTGGGCGGCGAGGACGCCAAAATCATCTACTTCGACAACGGCATCGAGCAGCGCATGAACGGCACCTGCGCCGGCGGCACGGGCGCCTTCATCGACCAGATGGCCACTCTGCTGCACACCGACGCTAGCGGCCTTAACGAACTCGCGGCCAACGCCACCACCATCTATCCCATTGCCAGCCGCTGCGGCGTCTTTGCCAAGACCGACGTCCAGCCGCTGCTCAACGAAGGCGCCCGCCCCGAGGACGTGGCTGCCTCCATCTTCCAGGCCGTCGTGACCCAGACCATCTCGGGCCTGGCATGCGGCCGTCCCATCCGCGGCAACGTCGCCTTCCTGGGCGGCCCGCTGCAGTACCTCTCCGAGCTGCGCCACCGCTTCTACCTCACGCTCAACCTGGACGAGGAGCACCGCATTGTGCCCCAAAACGCCCACCTGTTTGTGGCGAGTGGCGCCGCCATGGCGCATGAGTCCAACAAGCTCAGCACGTTCCCGCAGCTCATTGAGGCTATCGATGCCCTGGGTGACACACAGGGTGCCGAGGTCGAGCGCCTGGATCCGCTCTTTGCCACCGACGAGGACTTTGCCGAGTTCAAGGGTCGCCACGACACCGAGGTCGTCCCCAAGGGCAAGCTCGACGGCTATACCGGCCGCGTGTTCATCGGCATCGATGCCGGTTCCACCACCATGAAGGCCGCGCTCGTGGGCGAGGACGGTCAGCTGCTGCACACCTGGTACGGTAACAACAACGGCGACATCCTGGGCACGGCCAAGGTCATCATGGCCGATTTCTACAACCACATCCCCGCCGGCTGCACCATCGGCCACGTGACCACCACGGGCTACGGCGAGGCGCTGCTCATCGAGGCCCTCAAGGCCGACTCCGGCGAGATTGAGACCGTCGCGCACCTGCGCGGCGCCAAGGCATTCCTGCCCGGCGTCGAGTTCATCCTGGACATCGGCGGCCAGGACATGAAGTGCCTGCGCGTCAAGGACGGCGTCATCGAGCACATCATGCTCAACGAGGCCTGCTCGTCGGGCTGCGGCAGCTTTATCGAGAGTTTCGCCGTGTCTATGAACATGGACGTGCGCGCGTTCGCCGATGCCGCTATCCATGCCAAGGCCCCCGTCGACCTGGGTAGCCGCTGCACGGTCTTTATGAACTCGCGCGTCAAGCAGGCGCAAAAGGAAGGCGCCACGGTGGGCGACATCGCGGCCGGCCTGTCCTATTCCGTCATCAAGAATGCCCTGTTCAAGGTCATTAAGCTGCGCGACCCCAAGGAGATCGGCAGCCAGGTGATCGTCCAGGGCGGCACCTTTATGTCCGACGCCACGCTTCGCGCATTTGAGCAGCTCACCGGCGTTCATGCCGTGCGTCCCGACATCGCCGGCTGCATGGGAGCCTATGGTGCGGCCCTGCTCGCTCGCGATCGCGCCGGCGCCGATGGCACCTCGACCATCCTTTCAGCCGAGGACATCGCGCACCTCACCGTGACGCAAAAGCATGTCCGCTGCGGCCGTTGCTCCAACAACTGCCAGCTCACCGTCAACGACTTTGGCGGCGGCAGGCGCTTTATCACCGGCAACCGCTGCGAGAAGGGCGCCGGCCACAAAAAGCAGAAGACCGAGGCCCCCAACCTCTTCAAAAAGAAAAACGATCTGCTGTTTAACCGCGAGGTGCTGAGCCCCGACGAGGCCCCGCGCGGCACCGTCGGCATCCCGCGCGCACTCAACATGTACGAGAACTACCCCTTCTGGCATGCGTTCTTTACGCGCCTGGGCTTTAGCGTGCAGCTGTCCGACCAGTCGAGCAAAAAGACCTACCAGGCGGGCATCGAGTCCATGCCGTCCGAGAGCGTGTGCTATCCGGCCAAGATGAGCCACGGCCACGTGATGAACCTTATCGACCGTGACGTCGACTTTATCTGGATGCCGTGCGTGCGCTGGGAGCGCAAGGAGGATCCGACCGCCGGTAACTGCTATAACTGCCCCATCGTCATGAGCTACCCCACGGCGTTGGCACTCAACATCGACGAGATCCGCGAGCAGAACATCGAGTTCCTGTATCCGTTTGTGCCGTATCACGACAAGACCGAGCTCAAGCGCCGCCTGTACCAGGTGCTCGCCGTCGACCGCGTGGCCGATGCTGAGGCCGGTCGCGGTCGCGTGCGCGGTCCCAAGATCACGCGCTCCGAGGTCGATGCCGCTGTCAACGCTGCCTTTGAGGCCGATGCGCGCTTCCACGAGGACATCCAGACCATGGGCGAGGAGGCCCTTAAGTGGGTCGAGGATCACGGCGGCCACGGTATCGTACTCGCCGGCCGTCCCTACCATAACGACCCCGAGATCAACCATGCCCTACCCGAGCTTATCTCGAGCTTTGGCTTCGCGGTCTTTACCGAGGATTCGCTTGCGCACCTGGTGAAGCCCGAGCGTCCGATTCGCGTCGTCGACCAGTGGATGTACCACAGCCGCCTGTATGCCGTCGCCCGTTTTGTGACGATGCGCAACGACCTGGACCTGATCCAGCTCAACTCTTTCGGCTGCGGCCTGGACGCTCTGACCACCGACCAGGTGCAGGAGATTCTGGAGGCCAGCGGCAAGATCTACACCGTGCTCAAGATCGACGAGGTGTCCAACCTGGGCGCCGCGCGCATCCGCATCCGCTCGCTCATGGCAGCGCTCAAGGACCAGGAGGCCGAGCGCTTGGCCGAGGCCACGGCCGCGGGCGAGGCCTACGAGCAGGGTGACGCCGCGCCGGTGGCGCCCTCCACGGATGCCCCCGCGTTCGCGAGCCGCAAGTACACGTTTGAGGCCCAGCGTGAGAGCGCGTCGACCGCGTGGCCCAAGGTACCCTTCACCGAGCAGATGCGCGACGAGGGCTACACCATCCTGTGCCCGCAGATGGCGCCGATCCACTTTGATCTGGTCAAAGAGGTGTTCCGTGGTGCCGGCTACAACCTGGAGCTGCTGCCCTCGACTGATCACGATGCCGTCGAGGCCGGTCTGCGCTATGTGAACAATGACATCTGCTATCCGTCGATCCTGGTGACGGGCCAGATCATGGAGGCCATCGAGAGCGGTCGGTACGACCTGTCTAAGACGGCCGTGGTTATCAGCCAGACCGGCGGTGGCTGCCGTGCCACCAACTACATCGCGCTCATTCGCAAGGCCCTGCGCGAGAGCGGCCACCCCGAGATCCCGGTGATCTCGCTTTCGGCCGTGGCGCTCGGCGAGGACAACCCTGGCTTTAAGATTACGCCGGCGCTGCTCAAGCAGGCGGTCTACGCGGTGCTCTTTGGCCTGTCTCTTATACACATCTGACGCTGCCGACGATCTTACGCGTGTAG
>URVF01000166.1 GCA_900551185.1 uncultured Collinsella sp.
CCCCAGTTCCGCCCCCGACCCCATCGGCAATCTGTTCAACTGATCCCTTGGGGACGGAGGAAAACGGATCATTTTGCCTTCGTAGGGGATCTGTGTGGCGCTGTCCGCCAAAACTATGCCGGTTTACTACGATGAATTGCTTATCGCCGAGCATGCCAAATTTGCAGAGAATAAAACCGCAGGTAGACGAGTTGCTAATTTTTTATAAACCAGCGCGTGGTCGGACATAGTGGGTTTATCGTAGTAATTCGGCATAGTTTTGTTATGTCACCAATTCGGTGGCATCGAAAAGAAGGATTTAGGCATGAAGCAGCGCCCGTCGGCGGTGGTGCCGGCGGGCGTTGCTGTGCGAGATGTCGCGTTGTGGGCCTAGTGCCTCATAAAGTGGTATTCGATCATATTGCTGTAGGGGTGACCCGGACCCACAATGCCCTGCGGGAACAGCGGCTGGTGCGGCGTGTCGGGGTACATCTCGGCCTCGAGGGCAAAGCCGGCGCCCCAGCCATAGTTGGCATCGTCCTTGGCGTGCTCGTCGCCCAGCCAGTTGCCGGTGTAGAGCTGCACGCCCGGGGCGGTGGTGTAGTAGTCCAGCTCACGACCGGTCCACATCTCCTCGACATGTAGGGCGCGACGCAGGTTGCGGCCGTACTGATAGCCATCGATGCACAGGCAGTGATCGTAGCCACGGGCCTGCTTAATCTGCGGGTCGTCGGCCTCCATGCCGGGTGCGACGGGGCGCAGCTCGCGAAAGTCAAACGGTGTTCCCTCGACCGGAGCGATTTCGCCGGTGGGGATGTTCTGCTCGTTAATGGGTAAGTAGTGGGCAGCGTTGGCGATAAAGAAGTGCTCACAGTCCATGCCGGCGTTATGGCCGGCAAGGTTAAAGTACGTGTGGTTGGTCATGGACACGTAGGTGGCGCGGTCGCTCTCGCAACCATACTCGATGCGGAAGACGCCGGTGCGCGTAACGGTAAACACAGCCGTAAAGGTTCGGTTGCCGGGCAGGCCCAGCTCGCCATCCTTAAGCGAGGTGGTCATGCGCACGGCGTTGTGAGTCTCGTCGAGCTCAACGTCCCATACGCGCTTGTGCAGACCATGCTCAAGATCGCTGTGCAGGTTGTTGACGCCTTCGTTGGCCGGCATGTGCCAGTCCGTGCCGTCGATGGTGATCGTGGCGCCCGCGGTGCGGTTTGCCACGGGGCCGATGGTCGCGCCAAAGCATGCGGGGTTGTCAAAGTAATCCTCGAGCTTATCGAAGCCCAGCACCACATCGCGCACGTTGCCGGGGATGTCGGGCACATCGATGCCAAGCACGGTGGCGCCATAGTCCATAATGCGAACGCAGATCTCGGGCCCGTTGAGGGTGTAGCGATGAACGGGGGTACCGCACGGCGCGGTGCCGTAAAGCTCGGAAGTGATCATTTGGTTCCTAACATCGAGGTATTTCGGACAAACTGTAGCGCGAACAGGCGAGATTATCACTACACCCCACTAAAGCAGGGGGTATTTTTCTCAAAAAAGTGATGATTGGAGCTGTGCGGGCGTTCATTTTTGACGCGCACGAGTCTGATACAATTTGTTCGTTACTGTTTGAATGATATGCGCGCAAAGAACGGCGAGGATTCATCGTGATTAAGGCAGAGCGACAGGATAAGGTTCGTCAGCTGCTCGAAGAGCAGGGCACGGTCTCGGTCAAGGAGATTTCGGATGCGCTGGGTGTCTCGGATATGACGATCCGCCGCGACCTTGAGGAACTTGCGAGCCTGGGCGAGATCGAGCGCGTGCACGGCGGCGCCCGTAGTGCACAGGGACGTCCCCACACTATGTTGCGCCATGAGTATTCGCACAGCGAAAAGCGCACGAAGCATGCCGAGGAAAAGCTGCAGATCGCGCGCCGCGCCGTTGAGCTCATCGAGGAGGGCTCGACCATCTTTTTGGGTACGGGCACTACGGTTGAGCAGATGGCCTCGATGCTGCCGGCGTGCCGCCTGCGCATCGTGACTAACTCGCTTTCGGTCTTTAACCTGCTCGAGCCGCGCGAGGACTGTGACCTGTGCCTGGTAGGCGGCATGTACCGTCGCCGCACTGCCGCCTTTGTGGGCCCCACGGCCGAGGGCACCTTGCGCACACTGGGGATCGACGCAGCCTTTATCGGCGCAAACGGCATTCTGGACGGCGACGTGTCTACGTCTAACATGGAAGAGGGCCGCATCCAGCAGCTCGCCTTTAGCAAGGCCGATTCACGCTACCTCATCGCCGACTCCAGCAAGATCGGCAAGCGCGACTTCTACACCTTCTGCCGCCTGGACAATTTGGACGCTGTGGTGTGCGAGCCGGGTATCGCCGCCGAGGATCGTGTCGCCATCGAGGAGCACACGCAGGTCATCTGCTAGCTAACGCTACGGGATTGCCAACAGGCGATGCGGGAGGAATTTTACCTCCTGTCATTGTGGAAACCAGCGCGTCAGCGCTACGCAATATGACGCGCAAATGAGGACCCCATAATCAAATCGTCTCAACCTGTAACATCTAGACGTCCAAAACCGGTCTAAGTGTTACAGATTGAGACAATTCGGCGGGTCTACCTTGTTTGTCTCGATCTGTAACGGTTAGGACTTAAAAACTCGGCTACGTGTTACAGATTGAGACAAAAGAAAAAGAACATTAGGACTTGAAAATAAAGTTTTGATAAGGGACTCGCCCAGTTAAGACGGTGCGGCAGACAATTGAGATTAGTTTGCCTCCGGAGTCGTAAGCATAATGAGTCAGTTCGATGACCGGAAGTTTTGCAACACCATAATTACTGGCTTCGGAATCGCTAAGCTGACGTGCTCTATAGCTTTCCCTAACAGATTGGATAGACTTGGACAAGTCGTCCATGATTCTGCTAAATGCCTGATAATCTAACTGGTTATTCGGAACGCGCGACTTTGAAATGAAGAACGTATCAGCGCCTATGAAGCTGCCTTCAAGTTCGTAGGTCAATTCAAGACGCTGAATTTCATCGCGACTTTGACATCCAAATTGTTGGAGCATCATTACGGAAATTGGACGACCTGATGTGAGGCCGCCGAAATGTTTGGTGATGGCATCCGGATCAACGCCATCGCAATGGCTTGCAAAGTCAAAGTCTAAAAGTGAATTGAGCTCGCTAACGCGTTTCGGTGCAACAAACGATCCCTTACCTTGGATTCGATAGATACTTCCACGACGCTCCAGCTCACTCATGGCAAGTCGGACGGTTGTTCTGCTTACGGCGTATTCGTCGCAGAGTTCCATTTCTGTTGGAAGTTTATCGTCTGCTTGATATTCATCGACGATCTGCTTGAGCAGCGCGTCGGTGAGCTGTAAATAGAGTGGCCGTTTTTCGTGTGTATCGAGCATTAGAGCCTCAGTTTGCATGTTGGTTATACCTGATGGTTGCCTCAGTCGGGATGTAACGTGGGCAAGGTAACCTTAACGTATCACAGAGCGGCTCAGCATGACGATCTGATGCCTGTATCCACGAAGGGCTTGTCCGAGCGTGAAGATATTCTGGGGCAGGCAAATTCCGTTCATGGAGTCCCCGATATGTTGGAGGTCGGCGCCGGCTGCTTTTGCTGCAAGGCCTATTTTCTTAATGGTCTCGCTGTCGCAGGAGTCTTGACTCGTCCCGTTCGCCGCCATGACGAGAACCTTCTCTTCAATTGACTTGCCAACGTTGTGGGATCGTACAAAGTCTACGATGGCACGCAGGTCTGCTTCTTGGAAGCAAGGGACGGTGTAGGGGGCTGTCTCTTATACACATCTCCGAGCCCACGAGACTAGGCATGATCTCGTA